>JADZCL010000148.1 GCA_020851615.1 Rubrivivax sp. | reverse complement strand
CGATGGACGTGCTGCAGCTCGATGTCTCCGGGCGGCCGCAGGCCTGGGTCTCGGCCCGGGAAGCGGCGGTCCTCTACGCCAGTGATGCGGTGGCGTGGACGATCGGCCACGCCTGCGTGGTGCTGCGCGGGGGCATCCAGCGCACGACCGGCAGGCAGTCGATCATCGAGCTGCATCCCATCGTCGCCGTGCGCGGCAGCGTGCCCGCGCGCGCCTGGCGGCTGGCGCCGGCGCTCACCAACACCAAGCTGTTCGCGCGTGACCGCCACCTGTGCGCCTATTGCGGCTGCCACGGCGGCGAGGAGGCGCTCACACGCGAGCACATCGTGCCCGTCTCGCGCGGCGGTGTGGACAGCTGGATGAACTGCATCACCGCCTGCCGCGCGTGCAACGGTCACAAGGGCAACCGCCTGCCCGAGGAGGCGCACATGAGCCTGCTCTACCTGCCCTACGTGCCCAGCCTGCACGAAGACATGATCCTGCGCGGGCGGCGCATCCTCGCCGACCAGATGGATTTCCTGCTCGCCAGCGTGCCGCGCAGCAGCCGGCTGCACGGCTGAGCACGGCCGCTGCCGGCCGGCCCGCCGCGGCCGCTGCAGCCGCCGCTTGACATTCCCATCGTGGCAATCCTCATCCTCCGGTTCAATCGGGATTTCGCCAGCGGAGAGATGAGATGAGCACGCAGGTCGCACCACGCCCCGCAACCGCAACCGCGGCCCCGGCCGCAACGATCAGCCTGCCGATCGAGGGCATGACTTGCGCGTCCTGCGTGGGTCGGGTCGAGGCCGCGCTGGCCAAGGTCGAGGGCGTGGGCAGCGTCGCGGTCAACCTGGCCACCGAGCGCGCCGACATCCGCCCGGCCGGTCCGGTCGACCGCATGGCGCTGATCCAGGCCGTGCAGAAGGCAGGCTACGCAGTGCCCGCGCGCAGCGTCGAGCTCGCCATCGAGGGCATGACCTGCGCCTCCTGCGTGGGCCGCGTCGAGCGCGCGCTGGCTGCCGTGCCCGGCGTCGAGCAGGCGGTGGTGAACCTGGCCTCGGAGCGTGCCACGGTGCGCGGCAACGCCGCGGTCGACGCGCTCCTGGCCGCCATCGCCAAGGCCGGCTACGACGCGCGCAGCGTCGACGGCACGCTGCAGGGCAGCGAGGACCTGGCACAGAAGAAGGACGCCGAGCGCGCCCAGCTCGAGCGCGACCTGGTCATCGGCGCGGCGCTGGCGCTGCCGGTGTTCGTGCTCGAGATGGGCTCGCACCTGATCCCGGCGATGCACGAATGGGTAATGGCCACCCTCGGCATGCGCACGAGCTGGATCCTGCAGTTCGTCCTCACGACGCTGGTGCTGGCCTTCCCCGGGCGGCGCTTCTACGTCAAGGGCTTCCCGCTGCTGGCGCGCCTGGTGCCGGACATGAATTCGCTCGTCGCCGTCGGCACGGCCGCAGCCTATGGCTACTCGGTGGTGGCCACCTTCGCCCCCGGCTGGCTGCCCGCGGGCACGGTGAACGTGTACTACGAGGCCGCCGCCGTGATCGTCGTGCTGATCCTGCTGGGCCGCCTGCTCGAAGCGCGTGCCAAGGGCCGCACCTCGGCGGCCATCAAGCGCCTCGTGGGCCTGCAGCCCCGGGTGGCGCATGTGCTGCGCGAGGGTCGCACCGTCGACGTGCCGATCGACCAGGTGCGCGTGGACGACCTCGTGCAGGTGCGCCCGGGCGAGCGCATCCCGGTTGACGGCGAACTGACCGAGGGCACGAGCTTCGTCGACGAGTCGATGATCACCGGCGAGCCGATCCCGGTCGAGAAGAACGCCGGCAGCGCAGTCGTCGGCGGCACCGTCAACCAGACCGGAGCCTTCACGCTGCGCGCCAGCGCCGTGGGCGCACAGACGATGCTGGCGCAGATCATCCGCATGGTCGAAGAGGCGCAGGGCTCCAAGCTGCCGATCCAGGCCGTGGTCGACAAGGTGACGATGTGGTTCGTGCCGGCCGTGATGGCGGCCGCGGGGCTGACCTTTCTGACCTGGCTCGTGTTCGGGCCGGCGCCTGCGCTGTCCTTCGCGCTCGTCAACGCAGTGGCGGTGCTGATCATCGCCTGCCCCTGCGCAATGGGGCTGGCGACGCCGACCTCGATCATGGTCGGCACCGGCCGCGGGGCCGAGATCGGCGTGCTCTTCCGCAAGGGCGAGGCGCTGCAGTCGCTCAAGGACGCCCGCGTGGTGGCGGTGGACAAGACCGGCACGCTGACCGAGGGTCGCCCCGTGCTCACCGACCTGGAGGTCGCCGCGGGCTTTGCGCGGGCGGACGTGCTCGCCAGAGTGGCGGCGGTAGAGGCGCGCTCCGAGCATCCGATCGCCCGCGCCATCGTCGCCGCTGCCACGCACGAGGGCCTCACGCTGCCCGCGGCCGGGGCCTTCGAATCGATCACCGGCATGGGCGTGCGCGCGCTGGCCGGCGGGCTGCGCGTGGAAGTCGGCGCCGACCGCTGGATGCACGCGCTCGGCCTGGACGTGACGGGCTTTGCCCCCACCGCGACAAGGCTGGCCAGCGAAGGCAAGTCGCCGATGTACGCCGCCATCGACGGCCGCCTGGCGGCCATCATCGCCGTGGCCGACCCGATCAAGCCCAGCACACCGACGGCCATCGACGCGCTGCACCGGCTCGGCCTGAAGGTGGCCATGGTGACCGGCGACAACCGGCGCACCGCCGAGGCGATCGCGCGGCAACTGGGCATCGACGAGGTGGTGGCCGAGGTGCTGCCGGCCGGCAAGGTCGATGCGCTGCAGCGCCTGCGCGCCACCCACGGGCCGGTGGCCTTCGTCGGCGATGGCATCAACGACGCACCGGCGCTGGCCGCAGCCGATGTCGGTCTGGCGATCGGCACCGGCACCGACGTGGCGGTGGAGTCGGCCGACGTGGTGCTGATGTCGGGCAACCTGCAGGGCGTACCCAACGCGATCGCCCTGTCGCGCGCCACCCTCGGCAACATTGCGCAGAACCTGTTCTGGGCCTTCGGCTACAACACCGCCTTGATCCCGCTCGCCGCGGGCGTCCTGTACCCGGCCTACGGGCTGCTGCTGTCACCCGTGTTCGCCGCCGGGGCGATGGCGCTGTCGAGCGTATTCGTGCTGGGCAACGCCTTGCGGCTGCGGCGTTTCCAGCCGCCGCTGGCCGGGGCGGCGGCGCATTGACGTCTTGCACGGCAGGAGCACACCGCCATGAACATCGGTGCCGCGGCACGCGCCTCGGGCGTGTCGGCCAAGATGATCCGCTACTACGAGCAGACCGGGCTCATCCCTGCAGCCAGCCGCAGCGACTCGGGCTACCGCGCCTACACGCAGGCCGACGTGCACCGGCTGCAGTTCATCCGCCGCGCACGCGACCTGGGCTTTGCAGTGGCCGAGATCGCCGAGCTGCTCGCCCTGTGGCAAGACAAGTCGCGCAAGAGCGCCGATGTCAAGCGCCTGGCGCAGCAGCACATCGCCGACCTCGAGCTGCGCATGCAGGCGCTGCGCCAGATGGCCGACACGCTGCGCACGCTGATCGGCTGCTGCGCCGGTGACGAGCGGCCCGACTGCCCGATCCTGGCCGGCCTGGAGCACAGCGGCGACGCCCCTGCTGCGCCCGCGGCCCGCCGCGGCGCGCTCGCGCGGCGTGGCAGGCACTGAGGACGCGCCGGCGAGCGCCTGCAGCGCGCGCCTCAGCCCTGCAGGAGCTGGCGCAGCACGTAGGGCAGGATGCCGCCGTGGCGGTAGTAGTCGGCCTCGACGGGCGTGTCGATGCGCAGCGTGAGCGGCGCCTCAAGCCGGCTGCCGTCGGCGCGGTGGATGACGAGCCGGGCCGGGCTGCGCGGACGCAGTGCGGGGTCGAGCACGATGTCGATCATCTCGTTGCCGACCAAGCCCAGCGACGACCACGAGGTGTCACCCTCGAACTGCAGCGGCAGCACGCCCATGCCGATCAGGTTGCTGCGGTGGATGCGCTCGAAGCTGCGCGCCACCACGGCCTTGATGCCCAGCAGCTGCGTGCCCTTGGCGGCCCAGTCGCGGCTGGAGCCGTTGCCGTACTCCTCGCCGGCGAAGACGACGGTGGGCACGCCTGCGGCCTGGTAACGCTGCGCGGCATCGAAGATCGGCATCTTCTCGCCGCCGGGCTGCAGCAGCGTCAGGCCACCTTCCTCGCGCGCGCCGTCGGCCTTGGGCGGCAGCATCAGGTTCTTGATGCGCACGTTGGCGAAGGTGCCACGCATCATCACTTCATGGTGGCCGCGGCGCGAGCCATAGCTGTTGAAGTCGGCCCGGGCGACTCCGCTGGCCGTCAGCCACTGGCCGGCCGGCCCACGCGCGGCGATGGCGCCGGCAGGCGAGATGTGGTCGGTGGTGATCGAGTCGCCGAACAGCGCCATGATGCGTGCGCCGCGGATGTCGCTGGCCGCGCCGCCGGCAGCTGCGAGCTGCAGCGTGAAGTCGGCAAAGAACGGTGGCTCGGCGATGTAGGTGCTTGGCGGCCAGGTGTAGGTCTGGCCGTCGACACCCTCGATCGCCTGCCACAGCGGCCCGGGGTCGCTGGCAATGCGCGCGTAGTTCTCGCGGAAGGCCTGGCCCTGCATCGCGCCGCGCACGAGTGCGGCCACCTCGGCATCGGTCGGCCAGATGTCGCGCAGGAAGACGTCGCGCCCGTCCTTGCCCTGCGCCAGCGGCTCGCGCGTGAGGTCGCGCAGCACGCTGCCCGCCAGTGCATAGGCCACGACCAGCGGCGGGCTGGTGAGGAAGTTGGCCTTCAGGTTGGGGTGGATGCGCGCCTCGAAGTTGCGGTTGCCCGAGAGCACCGCGGCGCAGACGAGGTCGTGCTCGGCAATGGCGTCGTTCAGCGCGGCGCTGAGGTCGCCCGAGTTGCCGATGCAGGTCGTGCAGCCGTAGCCGGCCAGCGCAAAACCCAGCTGCGCCAGATCGGGCAGGAGACCAGCCCGCTCGAGGTAGGTGGTGACCACGCGCGAGCCCGGCGCAAGCGAGGTCTTGACGTGCGGCTGCACGCGCAGGCCGGCCTGCACCGCCTTGCGCGCCAGCAGTCCGGCGGCCAGCATCACGCTGGGGTTGGAGGTGTTGGTGCAGCTCGTGATGGCGGCAATCAGCACGTCACCATGGCCGACCGCGACATCGGCCGCCGGTGCCGGTGCATCGCTGGCGGCCAGTTGCGGACGATTGAGCACCATCTCGGCCTTGTTGCGCTCGGCGCCGGGCTGCAGGCCGGGGGCATCGACGGCCGCGTGCGCGGCATGCGCACCCTGGGGCAGCGCGTAGCGCGGCGCAAGCTGCTCGGCGCGCTGGTTGAAGCCGCCTTCGGCATTGGGCTTGGTGAACAGTTCGGTGAAGCGCGACTTCAACGCGCCGAGCTCGATGCGGTCCTGCGGCCGGCGGGGGCCGGCGATGCTGGGCGTCACGCTGGCGAGGTCCAGGTGCAGCAGCGTCGTGTAGTCGAGCTGCCCGACATCGGGGATGCCGTACAGGCCCTGGGCCTTGTAGTACGCGGCAAAGGCGTCGATCTCGGCCTCGGTACGGCCGGTGTCGCGGAAGTACTCGATCGTCTTGTCGTCGACGGGGAAGAAGGTGATGGTGGCTCCGTTCTCGGGCGACATGTTGCCAAGCGTCGCCCGGTCGGGCACCGAGAGCGTGCGCGTGCCCTCGCCGAGGAACTCGACGAACTTGCCCACCACCTTGTGCCGGCGCAGCATCTCGGTGACGGTGAGCACGAGGTCGGTGGCCGTGACGCCTTCACGCAGCCGCCCGGTGAGTTCGAGTCCGACGACGTCGGGGGCCAGGAAATAGACCGGCTGCCCGAGCATGGCGGCCTCGGCCTCGATGCCGCCCACGCCCCAGCCGACGACGCCGATGCCGTTGATCATCGTCGTGTGGCTGTCGGTGCCCACCAGCGTGTCGGGGTAGCACAGGCCGTCGGCGTTGCGGTGCACGCCGCGCGCGAGGTACTCGAGGTTGACCTGGTGGCAGATGCCAAAGCCCGGGGGCACGACGCGGAAGGTGTCAAAGGCCTGCATGCCCCACTTCATGAACTGGTAGCGCTCGTGGTTGCGCTTGAATTCCAGCTGCATGTTGCGCTCGAGCGCATCGGCGCTGCCGTAGTAGTCGACCATGATCGAGTGATCGACGACCAGGTCCACCGGCACCAGCGGCTCGATGCGCTTCACCTCGCGGCCGGCGCGTGCGGCCGCAGAACGCATCGCCGCGAGGTCGACGAGCAGCGGCACACCGGTGAAGTCCTGCAGCAGGACGCGCGCGACGACAAAGGGGATCTCCTCGTTGCGCGCATCGGCGGCACCCCAGGTGGCGATCTGGCGCACATGCTCGGCGGTGATCTTGTGGCCGTCGCAGTTGCGCAGCACCGACTCGAGCACGATGCGCAGCGACACCGGCAGCCGCGCCACCTGCGGGTACTGCTGCGCCAGCGCGGGCAGCGAGAACATGCGCAGGCTTGCGCCCGCAGCGGTGGTGAAGCCTTGCAGGGTGGCGGCAAACGGGTGGGCAGTGGCGGTCATCGCGGGCT
>JADZCL010000147.1 GCA_020851615.1 Rubrivivax sp. | reverse complement strand
GCCTCGCGGTGCACCGCCACCAGCTCGTCCTTGTGCTCCATCAGGGTCTTGACGATGGTGTAGGCCATCTCGTCGCTCATCTTCTTGTCGGCCACGAGCAGGTTCCACACGTCGATGTTGGTCACGGCCTTGTCCTGACCCTTGTAGGAGCCGGCCGGGATGTCGCCCTTGACGTACAGCGGGCCCCACTTCTGGTTCATCGCATCGGTGTACTGGGCGTGGTCGAGCAGCTTGAGGGTGATGCCCGGCGTGGCCGCGAGGTCGGTGATCGCCGCCGTGGGGACACCGCCAACCCAGATCAGGCCGTCGATCTTGCGGTCCTTGATCGCGTTCACGCCTTCGGCCACCGACAGCCGCTCGCGCTCGACGTCCTTGGCGATGCCGGCGGCCTCCAGCAGGCGCAGCGACATGACCTCCGTGCCGCTGTTGGGCTCACCGGTCGAGATGCGCTTGCCCTTGAAGTCGGTGAGCGCGTTGATGCCCTTGCCCTCGACGGTGACGACGTGCATCTTGTTCGGATACAGCACCATCAGCGTGCGCGCATCGACCACCCGGCCCTGGAACTTGCCCTGGCCCTTGGTGGCGTCCCAGGCCGAATCGGCCATCGTGAAGCCGAAGTCCTGCTTGCCCTGGCCGATGAGCTGCAGGTTGGCAACCGAGGCGCCGGTCACCTCGGCCGTGGCCTCCCAGCCCTTGACGTACTTGGACAGGATGGCGGCCATGCCGCCACCCATCGGGTAGTAGACGCCGCCCGTGCCGCCGGTGCCGATCGCCAGCCGGGTGGTGGTCTGCGCTGCCGCCGGCAGGACAAGGGCGGCCACGCTTGCGACCAGCCATCCGATGAGTGCACGCTTCATGCTCGGTTCTCCAGGGTTGACACGACGGTGCCGGCGCTGCTGCTGTGCAGCGCACCGCGCCAGGGTCGCCGAAGGTAGCAGCCTGCGGCCTCGCCGCGGAAGCGGGAATGTCCCGAGCGCCACCCGCGGCACGATCGATGGCGCGCGTTGCGCCCTCACGCCCGGGCAGTGGACTTCCACCACGCGAAGGAGCACGATCCCCGGCGGCGGCTGGCCACCAAGCGCAGTGCTGCGCAGAAGTTCCGCACATGCAACACCAGATCGAGTTCTTCTACTTCATCGGGAGCACCTACTCCTACCTGTCGGTCATGCGCGCGCAAGCGCTCGCCGCCAAGGAGGGCGTGGCGCTGGTCTGGCGCCCCTTCAGTGTGCGCACGCTGATGCGTGAGCAGAACAACGTGCCCTTCGCCACGAAGCCCGTGAAGATGAAGTACATGTGGCGCGACCTGGAGCGCAGGGCAGCCCGTTTCGGTGTTCCCTTCGACGGCATCCCGCCGTACCCGATCGACCCCAACGAGACGGCCAACCATGTTGCAACGCTCGCGGCCCGGGAGGGTTGGTGCCCGGAGTTCACCCAGGCCGCGTACCGCGCGTGGTTCCTCGGCAAGCAGGACCCAGGCACCGAAGCGAGCCTGCGCGAAACGCTGGGCTCGATCGGCCAGGATGCGCAGGCTTGCCTGCTGCGTGCCGGCGAGGAGGCGACGAAGCAGGAGTATCTGGCCCGGACCGACCGCGCCCGCCAACTGGGGCTCTTCGGCTCGCCGACCTTTGTCGTGGGCGAGGAGATCTTCTGGGGCGATGACCGCCTCGAGGATGCCCTGGCCTGGTGCAGGGCCCAGTGAGGTCGCGCGGGCACGGCCTGCCAACCCCGCTGCCACGCTGCGCCGAACACTCGGCTACGCGCCCGGCGTGTCGTCCAGCCAGTGCAGCAGAGTCGCGATCACCTGCGCGCGTTCGGGTTCGTTGAAGATCTCGTGCGCGAGTTCGGGGAAGACCTGGTGCCGCACCACGGCTGGAGGTGCTGCCGCCGCGAAGGCGGCGCTGCCGGCTGGGGCCACGCAGCGGTCGGCGCCGGACCACAGCAGCAGCGTGGGGGTTGGCCAGCGCGGCGCCAGGGCCCGCACCTGCTCGCCACCTTCGAGAATGAAGCGCGCCAGCCGTGCGCAGATGCGTCCGTGCACGAGCGGGTCGGTGCGGTAGGCCTGCACCACCGCCGGGTCGCGCGAGATCCAGGTCGGGTCCAGGCCGTTGGGCAGCGGCAGCGTGGGCGCCAGTGCGTTCATCAGCGCGAGCTGCAGCTTCTGCCAACCCGAGAGCGAGGCGGCCAGCGCCGGCGAGGACAGCACCAGGCGCGCAACCGGCCGGCTCCACGCCTGCGGCTGGGGCAGCAAGGCCTCGGCGACGAAGCGGGCGGCCACCAGCCCGCCCATGCTGTGCCCCAGCAGTACCGATGCCGGCGTGCCGGCGGCCGCCAACGCATCGAGCACGGCCGCCAGGTCGGCGCACAGGCGGTCGGGCGCGGGGATCACGCCGCGGGCACCCGGCGTGCGGCCGTGGCCGCGCTGGTCGTAGCTGGTGACCGCGTGGCCGGCGGCGTTGAGGTCGTGCGCAAGCGCCGTGTAGCGGCCGCTGTGCTCGCCCAGGCCGTGCACGATCAGGATGTGGCTGTGCGCAGCGGCGCAAGGCCAGCGGCGCAGCGGCAAGGCCAGGCCGTCGGGCGCGGTGATGGAGTCCATGTCGATCAAGTCCACGCGAACAGGGGTTGGTCGAAGTGCGCCACGCGCGTGGCACGGCCGGCGATGCAGACCTCGCGGAACTGGTAGAGGAAGGCGGCGGTCGGCGCGGCGATCCAGCCACTGCCCACCGGCATGCGCAGCACGGGCTGCGGACTCTGCGGGATGTGGTCGATGATGGGGGCGTCCGCGCGCATCAGCTCGGTCACCGGCAGGCGGTGCACGCTGGCCACTTCCTGCGGGTTGGGCACGAGCGTGCGCGCAGCACCGGCCCAGATCACCACCGGCGTGATGGCGTAGCCCGAGCGCGTCACGTAGTCGTCCAGCCGGCCGAGGATGGCGTCGGCACCGATCGTGAGGCCGACCTCCTCGCGCAGTTCGCGCAAGGCCGCCTGTTCGGGCGTCTCGCCGGCGTCGATGCTGCCCCCGGGCAGTGCCCATTGGCCCGCATGCCGGCGCATGTCGCCGGCGCGCAGTGTCAGCAGCAGCGCCGGCTCTGCACTCCAGTGCTCCAGGCGGGCAATGCCGTAGGCCTCGGCGCCGTGCCCCTCTTCGGTGACGACGAGGGTCACCGCCGCACGGCGCACCGGCGCGTCCGCCGCCGCCGCATGCGCAAGGGGGGCGAAGGCGTCCAGGCGGCGTTGCAGCAGCTCACGCATGCGGCTTTATAGCGCCGCATGCTCCCGGCGGTGCGCCCGCGCGAGTTCAGGCGCGCTCGAAGCGGAACACCGCCACGCTGGCGCGCAGGTTGGGCCAGCGGCGCACCACCTGCCCGTCCTGCAGGCCGAAGCTGTCGGTCACGCGCAGGCCGCTCTTGCGGGCCAGCACTTCGAAGTCGGCGTAGGTGCCCACGCGGATGTTGGGCGTGTCGTACCACTCGTAGGGCAGCGCGCGCGTCACCGGCATGCGCCCGCCGAGCACGCGCACGCGGTTGGGCCAGTGCGCGAAGTTGGGGAAGCTGACGATGCCGATGCGGCCCACGCGCGCGGTCTCGCGCAGCATGCTGGCGGTGTTGCGCAGGTGCTGCAGGGTGTCCAGCTGCAGCACGACGTCGAAGCTTGCGTCATCGAACAGCGCCAGGCCCTCGTCCAGGTTGAGCTGGATGACGTCGACCCCGCGCTGCACGCAGGCGTGCACGTTGGTGTCGTCGATCTCGATGCCGTAGCCGCTGCAGCCGCGCGTGCGCTGCAGGTGGGCAAGCACCTCGCCGCTGCCGCAGCCCAGGTCGAGCACGCGCGCACCCGGGGGCACCAGCGCGGCGATGACCTCGAGGTCGCGCCGCTCAGACATGGCAGGCCTGCGCCACGCGCTCGAAGGTCGCGCGCATCACACGGTGGTAGCGCGCATCGTCCAGCAGGAAGGCATCGTGCCCGTGTGGGGCGTCGATCTCCGCATAGCTCACGGCGATGCGGTTGTCCACCAGCGCCTTGACGATCTCGCGGCTGCGAGCGGGTGCAAAGCGCCAGTCGGTGCTGAAGCTCACGAGCAGGAAGCCGATCTGGCGTGCCACCGCGAAGGCCGCTGCAAGGTCGCCGCCGTGCACGCGCGCGGGGTCGAAGTAGTCGAGCGCGCGCGTGATCAGCAGGTAGGTGTTGGCGTCGAAGTAGTCGCTGAACTTGTCGCCCTGGTGGCGCAGGTAGCTCTCGATCTGGAACTCGATCTCCTGCGTGCTCCAGTGGCGCTCGGCCTCGCGCAGCGCGCG
>JADZCL010000146.1 GCA_020851615.1 Rubrivivax sp. | reverse complement strand
TCCGGCCTCGGCACCCAGGCGCAGCACCAGCGTGCGCGCATCGCGCTGGCAGAGCTGGAAGTCGAACACGCCGGCTTCGTCCTCGAGCACCGTCGACAGGGCCAGCGGCAACAGCGTGACCCACTGCCCGCGCACGCTGCGCACGTGCAACACGTCGTCGTGCCGGCCGTGCACCTCGATCACCGGCAGCGGGCTGCCGCAGGCGCAGCGGCCGGGCACGAAGCGCACGCGGTCGCCGAGGTCGTAGCGCAACAGCGGCTGGACATGGTTGGCCAGGTTGGTCAGCAGCGTCGTGTGCGAGAGCGTGCCCTCGGGCACCGCGCGCAGATCGCGGTCGACCGGCTCCAGGAGCGCCCAGTCGGCGTTGAGGTGCAGCGCCTCGTGCGCGCATTCGGCCGCGATGGTCAGGAACTCCGATGCGCCGTAGCTGTTGCGCACCGGGCAGCCAAAGGCCGCCGCGATCGCCTTGCGCTGTGCGGCACCCAGCGTCTCACCGCCGGTCATGACCTGCGCCAGGCGCAGGTGCAGCAGGCCCTGCTGCTGGTGGGCGGCCAGCAGCGCGGCGGCGGTCGGGTAGCTGGCCAGCCGTGCCGGTTGCCACGCGTCGAGTTCGGCCCGCAATGTGCGCATGGGCTGCAGGATGGAGAAGCTGCGCAGCGTCGGCGCCAGCCAGGGGTTGAGGCGGCGCAGCCGCTGCAGCGAGGCATGACTGGCAAAGTGGCCATCGATTGCGCCAACGAAGGCCGTGCGCGACCCGCGGGCTGCGCCCATCCAGCTGGCGCGTGGATCGGCCATCGCCGGACGCAGCGCCTCGAGCGCGTCATAGACCGCGAGCGCCGCCGGATCGTGCAGGAACAGGCCCGGGCTGCCGCTGCTGCCCGAGCTCTCCCACACGGCGTGGCGACGCGCCAGCGGCCAGCCGATGCGCGCCGGATCACGTACGAAGGCGCGGGCAGTCTCCAGCGTGACGTCCGCGTCGGTGAGTGCGTCGTCGAAGTGCGCCATCAATGCCGCCTTGTCCATCACCGGCAAGGCGGCAAGCGGTGCGTCGTCGGCAAACGGCGCCAGCCGCGCGGCATGCCAGGGCGCACGCCGTGCCGCCGCCAGCAGCGCCGCCAGGCGTGCCGCCTGCACCTGCGCCAGGCGGGCCGGCACCGCATGCGACATGCCCACCACGTCGACCGCCGTCGTCATGCTGCGCCAGGGATCGAACTCCAGACTCATGGTCGACCACCCCCCAGGCGCATTGGCGCCCGCGCCACGCATCATGACGTTGACGTCGCTCAACCCCACCCCGCATCAGGCCGCCCGCTGGGGCGCAGCCTGCACGAGGGGCGCGCGCAGCGCACAATTGCCCGCGCACCATGCACGAACCTGCAGCATCCTTGTCCTGGCTGGAGCTGAAGCTGCCGCCGCCCCTGGTTGGCGCCGCCGTGGCGCTCCTGATGTGGGTGCTCGCATGGCTGGCGCCCGCGTGGCCGCTGCCCCCGGCGCTGCGGCTGGCCGCCGTGGGGCTGCTGATCGCCGCCGGATTAGCCGTCGACCTGCTGGGCCTGCTCGCCTTCCGCGCCCACCGCACGACGGTCAACCCGCTGCGGCCGCAGCGCAGCGCCGCCCTCGTCACCAGCGGCATCTATCGCCTCACACGCAACCCGATGTACGTCGGCATGGGGCTGCTGCTGTCCTGGGCGGTCTGGCTGTCGTCGCTGCCGGCCCTGCTCGGGCCAGTCGTCTTCGTCGCCTACATCACGCGCTGGCAGATCCGACCCGAAGAGCGTGTGCTGCATGGCATCTTCGGCGACGAGTACGAGCGCTACTGCGCGCGCGTGCGGCGCTGGCTATAGGCCAGCCGGTGGACAATCGCGCCTCGGTCGCGGCACCGACCCTAGCGCCGCGCCGCCTCATCCATGCACAGCGAACCATCCCCACCGCACGACACTGCACCCGCGCACGGCACCGACACTGCAGCGGAGCCGCCAGGCGTGCAGCCGGCAGCGACCGCCGCCGACAGGCCCAAGCTCGACGCCGATCCGGTTGACGCAGCCGCATCGGCCGCACCGGGTGCCAAGCGGCGCGGGCCGGCAGCACCGGACCTTGCCGCCGTTGCCGGCGAGTTGAAGGCCCGCTTTCCGGCCGTGTTCGGCGGCACCGCAAGGCCATTGAAGCTGCGTATCCAGGCCGACGTGCAGGCGCGTGCGCCGGGAGTGTTCACGCGCCAGGGGCTGTCGGCCTTCCTGCATCGGCACACGACGAGCACGAACTACCTGATTGCCCTGGCCCAGCAACCGCAGCGCCTGGACCTCGACGGCCAGCCCGCCGGCGAGGTAGCCGCCGAGCATCGCGACGCCGCCGCGCAGGAAGTCGAGCGGCGCCGTGCGCAGCGCAAGGAGCGTGAAGCCCAGATGCAGGAAGCACGCCGCGCGGCGCGGCAGGCCGAGCGTGGCCACGAGGGTGCGGCCCGACGCCAGGCCCCTGCCCCGCACGGACCGCAGGACGCGCCGCGCAGGCCTGCCCCACGCGAGCCGGTGGCCGCGCATCCCGATGACGCCGCGCGGCGTGACCGGGCCCGGCTGCTGCGCGACTTCGAGAGCAGCACGCTGACCAAGGCCAACTTCTGCGCGTTGAAGGGGCTCACCCCCGCTGCGCTGGAAGAGCAACTGGCGCAGGCCCGGCAGGACGCCGCGCAGCGTCAGGCCGCCCACAACCGCGAGCCGGCCTTCGCAACGTCGCCAGAGCGCCCCGCGCCACGACGCGACGAGCGCCGCGGGCCGGGTGCCGGGCGTGAACCCATGCCGGCGCACGAGCGCGGCCATGCCCAGCGCAGCACCCGCCCGCAGCGCACGCCGCGCGCAGCACCTGCGGCCGCGCCGCAGCCGCCGCGCGCACCCAGGCCAGAGGCTGCACCAGATCTCCTCGTGCCGGCAACCGCCTTGCAGCGGGTCGCGCAGGCCATCCTCGAGCAAGGTGGCTCCTCAGCGACCGAAGCGGCGCAGGTTGCACAGCACCTCGTCGAGGCCAACCTCCGCGGGCACGACTCGCACGGCGTGGGCATGCTGCCGCGATACGTGCGCAACCTGCAGGCCGGCACGCTGCGCGTCAACCAGTCGTTCGTGGTGCGCACCGACCACGGGGCGCTGTTGACCCTGGACGGACAGGCAGGCTACGGGCAGGCGATCGGCGTGCAGGCGATGCAGCTGGGCATCGAGCGCGCCCGCCTGCACGGCGTGGCCGTCATCGGCCTGGCCAACACCCACCACCTCGGACGCATCGGCGCCTATGCCGAGCAGTGCCTGGCCGCGGGGCTGGTGTCCATCCACTTCGTCAACGTCATCTCGCGCCCGCATGTGGCGCCCTTTGGCGGCACCGACGCCCGCTTCGCGACCAACCCGATGTGCGTGGGCATCCCGCTGGGCGAAGGCAATGGCCCGCTGGTGCTGGACTTCGCCACCAGCCGCATCGCACTGGGCAAGGTGCGCGTGGCGCTCAACCGCGGCAAGCCGGTGCCCCACGGCGCTTTGATCGACGAGACCGGCCGCCCCACGCGCGACCCGGGCACGATGTTCCGCGAGCCACACGGTGCCCTGCTGCCCTTCGGGGGCCACAAGGGCTACGGCCTGGCGCTGGTCTGCGAAATCCTCGCCGGTGCGCTCACCGGCGGGCTGACGTTGCACGAGCTGCCGACTGGCGAGGGCATCATCAACAACATGCTGAGCTTCGTCGTCGACCCCGAGCGGCTGGGCACGGCAGCCCATCTGGCGCAGCAGGCGCGCGCCTTTGCCGACTGGCTGAAGGCCTCGCCGCCCGCGCCCGACGCCGCCGTGCTGCTGCCCGGCGACCCCGAGCGCGCCCATCATGCGCAGCGCAGCGCGGCTGGGATCCCGATCGACGCCACGACCTGGGCCGAGCTGGTGCAGGCCGCCGGGCGGCTGGGGCTGGCCGAAGACACGCTGCGTGCGCTCGCACAGCCGGGCTGAAGCGCCAGCTCAGGCCGGGCGCGCCGGCCCCAGGCGCGGCCCGAGCGTGCGCCAGAGCAGGAAGCCGGCAATCGAGAGGTTGAGCAGGTTCCACGCGACGCCGTTCACGAAGGCGGCGTGGTAGCTGCCGGTGAGGTCGAACACCTTGCCCGACATCCAGCCACCCAGCGCCATGCCGAAGAGGGTGAACATCATCACCGTCCCCACCCGCGCGCCGGCCTGCGCCGGCGGGAAGTGCTCGCGCACGATGATCGCGTAGCTCGGCACGATTCCGCCCTGGAAGAGGCCGAACAGGCCGGAGATCACGTACAGCGACACCATGCCGTCGAAGGGCAGGAAGAGCAGCAGCGCCACCCCCTGAAGGGAACTGCCCAGCAGCAGCGTGCGCAGGCCGCCGATGCGGTCACAGATGGCGCCCGACGCGAGCCGGCTGACGATGCCCAGGCCCAGCATCAGGCTCAGCATCTGCGCCCCGCGCGCCGCGCCGAAGCCGAGGTCGGCGCAGTAGGCGACGATGTGCACCTGCGGCATGGCCATCGCCACACAGCAGGCGGTGCCGGCAATGCACAGCAGCACCTGGGCCTGGTTCAGGCTGAGGCCGAATGGCCGCTGCCCGGGCGCGGCCCCGCGCTGCAGCGCCGCGGGTTGGGCCTGCAGCGCCGGCGGCCGCGCGCGCAGGAACTGCGCCAGCAAGGGCAACGAGAAGGCGCAGAAAGCCGCCATGCCCAGGTAGGTCGCGCGCCAGCCCTGATCGGCCACGAAGTGCTGCACGATCGGCGGCCAGATGGTGCCGGCGACGTAGTTGCCGCTGGCGCACACCGCCACCGCAATGCCGCGTCGGCGCACGAACCACAAGGAGGTGTCGGCCAGCAGCGGCGCAAAGCTCGCCGACGAACCGAAGAAGCCCAGCAGCAGCCCGTGCCAGAGGCTGAAGGCCTCGATGCTGTCGGCGCGGCCGGCGGCCAGGAAGCCGCAGCTCAGGCCGACCGCACCGATCAGGAGCGGCCACATCACCCCGTGGCGGTCGGCCAGGCGCCCCATCCAGATCCCGCCCAGGCCAAAGCCGATCATCATCGCCGTGTAGGGCAGCGAGGCGTCGGCACGCGCGACACCGAATTCCGCCTGCACCGTCGGCAGCACGACCGGGATCACGTACATCGCGGCCGAGCCGATGGTCATCACCACCAGTGTCAGCAGCAGACGCATCCAGGCGTAGCGCGAATCGGGAGCGTGGGCAGCAGGCATCAGGGACAGGCGCAAGCGCTCAGGCGCCGCGCGACTCACGTCGCACCAGCCACAGCGTGGCCAGGCTGATGATCGCACCCCCGGCGAGCGTGGGGGCACCGGGCACGTCGCCGGACAGCGCCAGGCCCAGCAATGCGGCCCACACAAGGTCGAGGAACTTCACGGTCTGCGTGGCCGAGATGTCCGCCTCATGATAGGACCGCGTGAGCGCGTAGTGGCCCATGCTGCCCAGCAGCCCCGCCGCCACGAAGCCCAGCCACTGCCAGGTGCTGGGCCACTGCCAGACCGGCCACGCCAGCGGGATGCTGAACAGCGTCACCGTCAACGCCTGCCACAGCACGATGACCTCGGTGCGTTCCGTGCGCGTGAGGGCCTTGGTGAGCAGAAAGGAGGCGGCAAACACCGGCGCCGAAACCAGCATCAGCAGGTGCCAGCGGCCCGCCTGCACCCCCGCCACCAGGACCGCCGGGGCGAGCATCACCAGCATGCCCGCGAAACCGATGCCCGTGGCCAGCCAGCGCTCCCAGCGCATCGGCTCGGCCAGGAACAGCCAGGCACCCAGCATGATGAACAGCGGCGCCGTGAAGCCGATCGCCGTCATGTCCGCCAGCGGAATGCGCGGCAGGGCGGTGAACCACAGCACCAGCCCCACCGCATGCACCGCACCGCGCAGGAACTGCCCGCCGATGCGCCGCGGCCGGTAGGCCGCCAACCCCGCCCGCCAGACCAGGGGCAGCATCACCGCCAGGCTGAAGAAGTAGCGCAGGAACTGCGCCTGCAGCGGGTGCAGCTGCTGGGCCAGTTCGCGCAGCAGGGCATTGAGCAGACTGAAGACGACGCCCGCCCCGGCGCTCCAGAGCAACGCGCGCGTGGTTGGGCGCGCCTGCGCCACCTGCGTGCGCAGGCGCTGCAGACGTCCGCGCAACCGCACCGGGACCCGCAGGTGCGGCAGCGGACTCGTTGCGCAGGGTGCGCGTTCGTCGCCCATCTCGCGGCCGATCGTAGCCTGAGCGCCGCCTTGGCGTGCGCAGTCCCGGCAGCGCCGGGCTTGACCTTGCCACGGTGGCAGGCCTGACGATGCGGACATCCCAACCTGGAGAGAACCATGCTCGAGTTCGACATCGCCAAGCTGTCCTGCGGCCACTGCGTGCGCGCCGTCACCGAAGCCGTGCAGGAGCTCGACCCCAGCGCTCGCATCGAGGCTGACCTGCAGAGCAAGCATGTCCGCATCGACACCCAGGCCGACACGGCACGCGTCGTCGCGGCACTGACCGCCGCCGGCTACCCGCCCGCCGCCGGCTGAGCGCAGGCTCGGGCCTTCCCCGATCCGACCGGGGGAAGCGCCGAAGCGCAGCGGCGCCACACCCTGGGAAGAGTTTCAGGTGCAGCGCGGCCGACTATGGGCGACGATGGCGACCCTGAGCAGTTCGCTCTGCAGTCCGGAGTTGCCATGAGAGTCGTCATCGCCCAGATGAAGCACGAGACGAACACCTTCTCGCCCGTGCCGACGCCGCTGGCCCGTTTTGCCGGCGAGCACGCGACCCCACCCGAAGGCGCCGACGCCTACCAGGCCTACAAGGACACCGGCAGCGCGATCGGCGCCTTCATCGAACTGGCCGAGGAGGCCGGTGCCGAGATCGTGCTGCCGGTGGCGGCCAGCGCCTGGCCCAGCGGACCGGTCGACGACGCCGCCTACGAGCACATCGTGCGGCGCATCGAAGCCGCGGTCGCCGACGGCTGCGATGCGGTGCTGCTGGACCTGCACGGCGCGATGGTGACGCGCACACACGAAGACGGCGAGGGCGAACTGCTGCGCCGCCTGCGCGCCATCGCCCCGCAGGTGCCCATCGGCATCGCGCTGGACATGCACACCAACCTGTTCCCGGCGCTGGCCCACAACGCCACCGTGATCGCGGGCTACCAGACCTACCCGCACGTGGACATGTTCGAGACCGGCCTGCGCGCAGGCCGTGCGGTGTTTGCGCAACTGGCCGGACGCGTGCAGCCCACGCTGGCCTTCGGCCAGCGCCCGATGCTGCCGCACGTCATGCGCCAGGGCAGTGACGACAGCCCCAACCGCGAACTGCAGGCGCGCTGCAAGGCGATCGAGATGGAAGGGGCGCTGTGCGCGTCGGTCTTCGTCGGCTTTCCAAATGCCGACGTGAGCCAGGCCGGCCTCAGTGCCGTGGTCGTCACCGACGGCGACGCCGAGCGCGCCGCCCGCTGGACCGAGGAACTGCTGGACCTGGCCTGGCAGGCACGCGCGGCATTCGTCTATCAGCCCGAACCGCTGGTCGAATCGCTGGCGCGGGCCCAAGCATTGAGCGCGCAACAGCCGGCCGCTGCCGGCCCGGTGGTGCTGCTGGACCACAGCGACAACTGCGCCTCCGGCGGCACCATGGACACGATGACGGTGCTGGGCGCCATCCTCGATGCGGGGCTTGCCGACGTGGCCGCATTTGCGATCTGCGACCCGGGCGCCGTGCAGATGATGATGCACGCGGGGGTGGGCGCCGAACTGCAGTTGGCGCTGGGCGGCAAGATGGACATGCCCGCCATCGACCTGCAGGGCAGCCCACGCAGCGTGAAGGGCCGCGTGCGCCTGATCTGCGACGGCCGCTACCGCAACCTCGGCCCGATGGCCCGCGGCGAGCTCAACCACATGGGGCCGACCGCGGTGCTGGACACGGGCAAGGTCGAGATCGTCGTCATCAGCCGCCAGGTCGAGCCGCACGACCTCGCCGCGTTCCAGGCGGTGGGCATCGACCCGGCCCGCAAGCGCTACCTGATGCTCAAGAGCCGCATCCACTGGCGCGCTGGCCTGCGCCGGCTTGCCAGCGCCGTCGTCGAGTGCAATGGCACCGGCGTGTGCACCTCCGACTACACGGCCCTGCCCTTCCATCATGTGCGGCGGCCGATCTATCCGCTGGACCCGCTGTAACGACGGATCCAGGGACTCAGCGATGTTGCCAGCGTCCGTCGTCGAGCTGGCGCACCTTCCCGGCCGCCTGCAGTTCGGCCAGGTGCAGTGTGACCGTGCGCCATTCCGCCGCCTCGGTCCACGCCTCGGTATGGTCTGGCGGATAGAGCAGCCGTTCGCGCGCCAGATCAGCCAGCGAGCGTGGTGCAGCCTGGAGCATCTGCAGCAAACGGGCGCTGCGCTCGTCCAGGCGTGCCGCATAGGCCTGCAGCAGTTCGAGGAAACGTCCATGCGCAGTCACCACGCCCTTGTGGTGCGAGGTGATCCACACCCGCGCCGGCAGCTTGGCCAGCCGCGCCAGCGAACGGCGAAAGGCGCCAAGGTCCGAGCTGGCATCGCCGTAGTAGGGTCCGAAGCTGGAGAGGTCGATGTCACCGATGAAGGCCACGCCCACGGGCTCGACCAGCAGCGCGCAGTGTCCCGCGGTGTGCCCGGGCAGGTGCAGCGCGCACACGCGCACGCCACCGCCCAGATCCCAGACCTGCCCGTCGGCATAGGCGATCGCGTCCGGGCGCGGCTGGTAGTGGAACTGCGCTTCGATCTGCCGGCGCAGCGTCTGCAGCACCGCCTCCCCGTAGCCATAGTGGGCGGCCATGCCCGCCCAGCTGCGAGCCGCAGGGGCGTCGGCCTCGTGCACGTACAGCGGGCAGGCTGGAACGAGATGCAGGCCGGCCATGTGGTCCTCGTGCACATGACCCAGGATCGCCAGATCGGCCTCGGCCAGCACCTGCGGCAGCCGGTTGGCCACCCGTGGCGTGTCGAAGATCGCCAGCGAGTCCGCGCCGCGCACGACGACCTGGTTGCCGTCGGGGTACTTGCCGTTCCTGTCGCCGAAGTAGACGGTCACCGGCCCGAAAACGGCCTTGTCGATGGTGTCGATCATGGCGCGACGATACGCGGGGCACGGGGCACCCGCCACGTGCACTCCGTCACGGCCGCGACAGCTGCCGCTGGGCGCAGCGCCGCCCCCGCCTCCAGCCCTGCCGCGCGCGGCCGATAGGTCTTGACGATCCGCCATGCAACTCGCCATCTTCGATCTCGACGCCCTGCTGGCAGGCCAGACCTGCGACGCCCTGTGGAGTCGCTTCCTGCACAGCCTGGGCGAGGCCGACGACGCCAAGGTCGAACGCTGCGAGCGCATGATCCAGCAGTACCACGCCGGCACGGTGGTGCCCGAGGACTACGCACTGGCACAGGCCGCGCTGCTTTCGGCACGCACGCGCGCAAGCCTGCAGCCGCTGCGCGAGCACTTCCTGGCACTGCACATCCGGCCCCGCATCTCCGTAGCCGTGCGACAGCTGCTGCAGCAGCATGCCGACGAGGGCGACACGCTCTTGCTGACCAGCGTGTCCTGCCGCGAGATCGCCGAACCGATCGCCGCCCTGCTCGGCGTCGACACCATGCTCTGCACCCGACTCGTCTGGTTCGAGGGTCGATGCACCGGCCTGCTGCACGGCCACCCGAACATGCGCATGCACAAGCTCGCACGCGTGCACCACTGGCTGCGCGAGCACGGCCAGAGCGAGGCCACGCTGCGCCGCGCGAGCTTCTACAGCAGTTCGATCAACGACCTCGCGCTGCTGAGCGCCGTGGGGCGGCCGCGGGTGATAGACCCCGGACCGCGACTGGCTGCAACAGCGATGCACAAGGGCTGGCACCGCGTGCTGCTGCATCGGTCGCCGCTGCGCGAGCGGCCTCTGGACGAGACGCCGGCCTGACCGCAACCGGTGACGGCACCGGCATCAAGCGCGGCGCGCCATCGCCTGCCCGACGCGGATTGCAGCACCCGGCGCCCAGGCCGGGTCGAAGGCAAGCGGCCCAGGCGGCAGCAGCAGCACGACGGTCGAGCCGAGCAGGAAGCGCCCCATCTCGGCGCCGCGCGCCAGATGCGGTGCGTCCTGCTCGTATGACCAGTGGCGCACCACGCCCGGCCGTGGCGGGTTGACCACGCCATGCCAGACCGTGGCCATGCTGCCGACGATGGTCGCCCCCACCAGCACCATGACGAAGGGCCCGGGTGCGCCAGCGCCGGCCTCGAAGACGCAGATCACGCGCTCGTTGCGCGCAAACAGGCCGGGCACGCCGCGCGCCGTCGTTGGGTTGACCGAGAAGAGGTCGCCGGGCACATGCACCATGCGGCGCAGGCGGCCGGCGGCAGGCATGTGGATGCGGTGGTAATCACGCGGGCTCAGGTACAGGGTCGCGAAGGAGCCGCCGGCAAAGCCTGCAGCCAGTTCCGCGTCGCCACCCAGCAGCGCAGTGGCGCTGTAGGAGTGCCCCTTGGCCTGCAGCAGCCGGCCTTCGTCGAGCGATCCGAAGGCACTGATCGCGCCATCGACCGGGCACAGCCAGTCCGCTGCCGCCAGCGGCCGCGCCCCGGTCTTGAGCGCGCGTGTGAAGAATTCGTTGAAGCTGCTGTAGCGCGCCGGATCGGGCTCTGCGGCCTCGCCCATGTCCACGCCATAGCGGCGCACGAAGGCACGGATGAGCGCAGTCGTGACTGCGCCCCCGCGCGCGCCCGCCACCCAGCCGGCCCATTGCGTGAGCGCGCGCCGGGGCAGCAGGTACTGGGGCCAGACGGCGCGCCGCGCCGCCGCCGAGAAGGCCGGCGGCTGCCCCATCAGCGCAGCAGCGGCAACTCGCGCATGGCCTTCACCACGCCCTGCCCGATGGCCGCGCCAAAGCGCTTGGCCAGCCGCTCGGCGAGGTTGCCCCGCGGCGTGTAATCGACCACTTCCTCGGCCTTGACGACGTCGCGCGCAACGAAGTCGAGGTTGCCCAGGCGATCCACCAGACCCAGCTCGATGGCCTCCTCGCCGTTCCAGAACAGGCCCGAGAAGGTCTCCGGCGTCTCCTTCAGCCGCGCCCCGCGCCCGGTCTTGACGACGGTGATGAACTGCTCGTGGATCTGGTCGATCATGGCCTGCGCGTAGGCCGTCTGGCGCTCGTCCTGTGGCGAGAAGGGATCGAGCATGCCCTTGTTCTGGCCGGCCGTGAGCAGCCTCCGCTCGATGCCGAGCTTGTGCATCGCGCCGGTGAAGCCGAAGCCGTCCATCAACACGCCGATGCTGCCCACGAGGCTGGCCTTGTCGACGAAGATCTCGTCGGCCGCAACCGCGATGTAGTAGGCGCCCGAAGCGCACATCTCCTCCACGACGGCATAGACCTTCTTCTTGTGCAAGGCCTTCAGGCGCTGGATCTCGTCGTTGACGATGCCGCTCTGCACGGGGCTGCCGCCAGGCGAGTTGATGCGCATCACCACCGCCTGCGCAGCCGGGTCCTCGAAGGCCGACTTCAGGGCCGCGACGAGATTCTCGGCACTGGCTTCGGAGTCGGGCGCGATCTCGCCGCGCACCTCGACCAGGGCCGTGTGCGGGTTGTGGTTGGTGCTGGTGTGCGTGCGCTGCGCGAGCAGCCCCCAGGCAAGCAGCGCCACAAGCACCAGCCAGGCCAGGCGAAAGAAGACGCGCCAGCGCCGCTCGCTGCGCTGATGCTGCAGCAGCTCACGCACAACGCGCTCGAGGCTGCTCTCGAGAGGGCCCGCCGGCCCTGGCGCCGGCCCGGCCGCCACTGGCGTCGGCGTGAAGGCATCACCCGGCACCGCAGCGGGTGACGGGCTCGAATCGTCGTGGGGGGTCATGGGGCGCTCCCGGGCGCGGGTGGGGCCGGCAGCACGGGCCGGACCTCGCGCGAAGGATACCAATAGACCTGCCCATCCTCCTCCTCGACGCGGATCGCGGCCAGCGCGCCGCGCCCCGGCCCACCCACGCAGCGCCCGTCAGCCGGGGCGTAGCTGGCGCCGTGCAGCGCGCACAGGATCACGCACTTGTCGGCATCGAGGAACTCCCCGGGCTGCCAGTCCATCTCGGTGGGCACATGGGTGCAGCGGTTGAGGTAGGCGACCACACGGCCGTCAAAGCGCAGCGCGAAGGCGCGCAGCGCCCGGCCATGCTGCAGCACGTCGAAGAGCTTGGCGCGACCCCGCTCGGCCAGTTCGCTGGACGCGCACAGCAGCCGCCGCGGCG
>JADZCL010000145.1 GCA_020851615.1 Rubrivivax sp. | reverse complement strand
GTTGGCCTCGGAACGGTCTTGCGCGACAGCCAGAATGCGCAGCGGCGTGCCACGGCTTGCCTGCAGGAGTTTCTGCACGTGCACATTATGGCGGGCGCAGAAGGGGCAGGTGGTGGAGAAGAAGACGATCACACTTGCAGCTTCTCCGGGCGTGGGCGCGTGCATGGGGCGGCCGTCGAGCAGACGTACCGGGGGCCAGTGGATGCGCTCACCAAGTGCAGGCGAGGCTGGAGCCGGCACTGACTGTGCGACCTCGAGCTGCGCAGCCACGGCCGGAAGCCTGGTCGCGAGCAGGGGCGGAGCCAGCGCAAACGCGCCAAGCTGGATGCAGCGGCGGCGGGACGTCATCTTGCCTCGTGCTCCATGAGCAGGTAGGTGTTGTAGGCATTCATCCGGTTTGCGGCCGCGAACAATGGTACGTCGGCGAAGCGGGACCAGTCGATGCGTGCGTATGCCTCATCAAACGGCTCCATGTCGCGTGCGGCCTGCCCCATGACCTCGCGCAGAAAGACGAGATAGTCGCGCGTCAGCTTGAGGTCGCGCGCGGGATCGGTCGAGACCGGGCCGTGGCCTGGCACGACAAGCCTGGGCTCGAGTTTGAGCACGAGATCGAGCGCTTGTATCCAGCGCCCGCTGTCGGCCTGGCCGACAAACGGGATACGACCCCGGAAGACGATGTCCCCGGCGAAGAGGACGTGCGTCTGCTCATCGAAGACGATCAGGTCCTCGGCTGTATGCGCCGGACCTGCATGCCGCACGCGAAAGCGCCGCGCACCGAGCGTGAGCACCAGGTCCGCCGCGTCGCCGCCTTCGCCCAGCCACTGGTCGGCACCGGTCAGCTGTGTGTTCTGGTCGATCCAAGGGAAGAGCTCGGTTCGGCTTGCCTGCAGGCGCAGGCGTGCCGTGTCGCTGGCCAGGTATTCGCGGCACGCGGTGTGCGCGATGATGCGGGCGCCCGCGGCCTTCAAGGCCTGCAGGCCGTAGATGTGGTCGGCATGGCAATGCGTGACGACCACGTAGCGCAGCGGGGCGCTCGTGTGTGCGCGGATCAGCGCCAGCAGTCGCTCGGCCAGCGCCGGCGAGCCCAGCGCATCGACCACCAGCACGCCCGCGGGGGTGATGACGAACCCGGCGTTGGAGATGAAGTTCTGGTTGCCGGGCGTACCGATGGCGGACTCGCCCTGCACGAACCAGGTGTCGGCGGCGACGGCTTCTGCCTTCATGGCGACGGTCGCAGGCTCCGCCGTGGTCTGGGCGTGCGCAGGCCAGGCAAGCAACAGCAGCAAGATCACACCGGCGCACAATCCTGAGCCCAAGCGTTCGATCATGGGGATAACGCTACATGCGGATAGGCGGATATATGGGAACACTATACGCTTGCCGCGTTCAAGACGACAAGCCTGAAGTGAAAGGAAGCAGATGAGCCCGATTGTTCGTGCCGTCATCGCGGGTGTGATGCTTGGCAGTGCCGTGTCGGTGTCGGCGCAAGGGGCGCAGAAGGTGCCGCCGCAGGCCGAGCGGCTCTACATGCGTTCGCTGGCTGCGACCTGCGCGCAATGCCACGGCACGGATGGGCATGCCGTGCCGGGTGAGGCCATGATCCGTCTGGCGGGACAGCCACGCGAGTACCTGCTCACGCAGTTGATGGCATTCCGCACCGGGGACCGCAAGGCGACGATCATGCACCAGATCACCCGCGGCTACAGCGAGGAGCAACTCGAGAGCCTGGCGGCCTACTTCGCCGCGCAGAAGTGACCCTGTCGAGGAAGCCAACGATGACGATTCAACGCAGAAAAGTTCTTCAGGGCCTGGTCGCCGTCGGTGGCGGCCTGTCGATGGGGACGATGACTGGGTGTGCCACGGTGGGCGGAGCGCGCCCGCAGGTCGTGGTGGTGGGCGCGGGCTGGGGTGGCAGTACGGCATCCAAGTACGTGCGCATGCTTTCGGACCAGCGCATCGACGTGACGCTGGTCGAGCCTGAAGCCAACTTCGTCTCCTGTCCGATCAGCAACCTCGTGATCGGCGGTCGGCGCCAGCTCGCCGACATCACGATCTCCTATGACCAGTTGGTCAAGAACCACGGGGTGCGCCTGTTGCGCACGCGGGTGGCCGCGGTCGATGTCGCCAAACGGCAGGCGCGCCTGGCCGATGGCAGCGTGCTCGGCTACGACAAGATCGTGGTCGCGCCTGGCGTGAGCATGATGTGGAAGCAGGTCGAGGGTCTGGAGGCGGCGCACGACCAGGGGCGCATCCTGCACGCCTGGAAGGCCGGGCCGGAGACGGTCGCCCTGCGCCGGCAACTGGAAGCGATGCCCGACGGCGGCACCTACGCGATCGTGATCCCCGAGGCGCCGTATCGCTGCCC
The DNA here is from genome assembly GCA_020851615.1 of Rubrivivax sp. Taxonomy (GTDB): domain Bacteria; phylum Pseudomonadota; class Gammaproteobacteria; order Burkholderiales; family Burkholderiaceae_C; genus Rubrivivax. The sequence continues at coordinate 955 of JADZCL010000145.1, read as the reverse complement.
GCCCGGACCCTACGAGCGCGCCAGTCTCGTTGCGGCCTACTTCAAGCGCGCCAAGCCGCGCTCGAAGGTCCTGATCCTCGACGCCAACCCCGACGTGACGAGCAAGGGGCCGTTGTTCAAGAAGGCCTGGGCCGAACTCTACGGGCCGATGCTCGAGTACCGCAGCCAGTACAAGGCGGTCGGCGTCGACGCGCGCAGCAACGCCGTGCGCTTCGAAGTCCAGGACGACGTGAAGGCTGACGTGCTGAATGTCCTGCCGCCCATGCGCGCGGGTGAACTGGCCGTGCAGATGGGCCTGACCAATGCCAACGCGCGCTGGTGCCACGTCGATTTCCTGACGTTCGAATCGACCGCTGCGCGCCATGTCCACGTGGTCGGCGACTCGATCCAGATCGCACAAGGCATGCCCAAGTCCGGTCACATGGCCAACTCGCACGCCAAGGTCGCCGCGGCCGCGATCGTCGCCGAACTCACTGGCTTGCCTGTGAACGCGCACCCGATGCTCACCAATGTGTGCATGAGCTTTGTCGACGACACACACGTGATCCACGTCGCCAGCGTGCACGAGTACGTGCCGACACAGAAGACCTTCCGCACCATCGGCGGGTCGGGGGGTGTCTCGGACGTGCGTTCGGATCTCGAAGCCGTCTACAACCAGGCCTGGGCGCGCAACATCTGGGCCGACATGCTGACCTGATTCGATATCGTTCGATCAGCAAGCACGGAATTAGAATGCGCCGTGCCCGAACAGATCATCGATCGGACTATCGCCGCCATCGGTGAAGGTCCTGCGCTGGCCCTCGCCGGCGCGCTCATCGGCCTGCTGTTCGGCTTCTTCGCGCATCGATCGCGCTTCTGCCTGCGCTCGGCGGTCATCGAGTTCGCGCGCGGCACGCGCGAGGGCAAGCTGTCCGTCTGGCTGTTCACATTCTCGACGGCGGTGCTGCTGACGCAG
>JADZCL010000144.1 GCA_020851615.1 Rubrivivax sp. | reverse complement strand
TGTCGCTCGTCCTGCTGTGGGACGCGTGGAACCGCCACACCGGCCAGCCGACGATCTTTGGCGGTGCGCCGCGACCGGCGGCCAGCGCCGCCGCCGCGGGCAGCACGCCTGCGGGCGTGCCCGGTGCGATGGCCAGCGCCAGTGGCGGGGCGGCAACCGCACCGGCCGTGGCGACTCCGGGGGCGGCTGCTGCGCCCGGCGAGCGCGTCGAACTCGTGACCGACCGCGTCAAGGCCACCTTTGACACGGTGGGCGGCACCCTGGTGCGCCTGGAACTGCTCGACTATCGCGACAACGCCGATCGCCGGCGCAACATCGTCCTCTTCGAGCACGATGCGCAGCGCCTCTACCTCGCGCAGACCGGCTTGATCGCTGCACAACCCGGCCTCGCGCTGCCCAACCACCTGACGCCGATGACGGTGCAGCCGGGCCCGCGGACGCTCGCTGCCGGGGCACAGACCCTGCAGTTGCGCTTCGAAGGCCGCAGCGCGGCTGGCGTGCGCCTGGCCAAGACCTACACGCTCGAGCGTGGCAGCTACACGATCGGCGTCCGGCACGAGGTGTTCAACGAAGGCAGCACGCCCGTGTCGCCGCAGCTCTACCTGCAACTGGCCCGCGACGGCCAGCCGCCGGCGGGTGAGTCGTCCTTCTACTTCACCTTCACCGGCCCGGCGGTCTACACCGAGCAGGGCAAGTTCCAGAAGATCAAGTTCGAGGACATCGAGAAGGGCAAGGCCGACTTCGTCAAGCAGGCCGATGACGGCTGGGTGGCGATGGTGCAGCACTACTTCGCCTCGGCCTGGCTGCTGCCAGGCCACTCGCCACGCGAGTTCCGCGTTGCCAAGGTGGCCGACAACCAGTACACGGTGGCCCTGGTGACGCCGCTGGGCGAGGTCGCCCCCGGCGCATCCAAGGGCCAGGATGCGACGCTCTTTGCCGGGCCGCAGGAGGAGAAGAAGCTTGCCGCGCTGGCACCCGGGCTCGAACTGGTGAAGGACTACGGCTGGTTCACCATCCTTGCCAAGCCGCTGTTCTGGCTGCTCGATCAGTTGCACAAGGTCATCGGCAACTGGGGCTGGGCAATCGTCGCGCTGGTCGTGCTGCTGAAGGCCGCGTTCTACTGGCTCAACGCGAGCGCCTACCGCTCGATGGCCAAGATGAAGGCCATCAACCCGCGCGTGATGGAGCTGCGTGAGCGCTTCAAGGACGAGCCGCAGAAGATGCAGCAGGAGATGATGCGCATCTACCGCGAGGAGAAGGTCAACCCGCTCGGGAGCTGCCTGCCCATCGTCGTGCAGATGCCCTTCTTCATCGCGCTGTACTGGGTGCTGCTGTCCAGCGTGGAGATGCGCAATGCACCCTGGATCGGCTGGATCACCGACCTCGCCGACAAGGATCCGTGGTTCATTCTGCCGATCCTGATGACGGTCAGTTCGCTGTTCCAGGTCTGGCTCAATCCGACGCCGCCCGACCCCATGCAGGCCAAGATGATGTGGATCATGCCGCTCATGTTCTCCTTCATGTTCTTCTTCTTTCCCGCCGGCCTGGTGCTGTACTGGCTGACGAACAACATCCTCTCGATCGCGCAGCAGTGGTTCATCAACAAGCGGCTGGGCGTGCTGCACTGAGTGGAAGGCGCCCATCCTGCAGCGCAGCATCCGGCCCCGGTTGCGCGCCCGGGGCGTGTGAAATGGCTCACGCCGGCGTCCTTCACCCCGCAGACAGGGGTTGAGCCGCGCGCGTGATGCGCCGACGATGCCCACATGCGGGCGACCCGGTCCAACCGGCCGGCTCAGGAGACCCCGCGGTGCTGTCGGCCCAGGCTGCCACTGCCGCTGCTCCACCCGCGCCATACGCCGTCCGCCCGCGTCACCGCCGCGCCAGAATCACTCGAACATGCAGCGCGGCCCCCGGGCGATGCTTGCCCGCCTGAACGATCCCATCGTCGCCATCGCGACTGCCTCCGGGCGCGGTGCCGTGGGCATCGTGCGTGCCTCGGGTGGCGACCTGCAGCCGCTGATCGCCGCCGTCTGCGGGCGCAGCCTCGTGCCACGGCAGGCGCACTTCGGGGCGTTCCGCGACGCGCATGGCCACGCCATCGACCAGGGTCTGGCGATCCACTTCCCGACCCCGCACTCCTATACCGGCGAGGACGTGCTGGAACTGCAGGCCCATGGTGGCCCTGTCTTGCTGCAGCTGCTGCTGGCGCGCTGTCTGCAGGCGCTGCCGGGGGCGCGGCTGGCCGAGCCCGGCGAATTCACGCAGCGCGCATTCCTCAACGGCAAGCTGGACCTGGCGCAGGCCGAGGCCGTGGCCGACCTCATCGATGCGGGCACCGAGGCCGCGGCACGCTCGGCCGTTCGCGCCCTGGCCGGTGTCTTTTCGGAGCAGGTGCAGGCGCTGGCCGAGCGCATCGTGCAGCTGCGCATGCTGGTCGAGGCCACGCTCGACTTCCCCGAGGAAGAGATCGACTTCCTCGAACAGGCGCAGGCCCATGCGCGCCTGGACGAGATCGAACAAGCCTTGCAGGCCACACTGGCGCGCGCGCAGCAGGGCGCGTTGCTGCGCGAGGGCATGCGTGTGGTGCTGGCTGGCCAGCCCAACGTCGGCAAGAGCTCGCTGCTGAACGCGCTGGCGGGTGCGGAGCTGGCGATCGTCACGCCCATTCCCGGCACCACGCGCGACCGCATCAGTCAGACGATCCAGATCGAGGGCGTGCCGGTGCACGTGATCGACACCGCCGGGCTGCGCAGCCCCCACGAGGCGGCAGACGAGGTCGAGCGCCTCGGCATCGAACGCAGCTGGCAGGCCATCGCCGAGGCAGATGCGGTCATCCACCTGCACGATCTCACCCTCCGTGGCCAGGCGGACCACGAGGCTGCCGATGCGGCGATTGCCGCCCGACTGCCAGCCGGCGTGACCGTGCTGGAGGTCTGGAACAAGCTCGACGCCGCCGACAGCGCCGCGGCAGCAGCACTGCCGCCGGGGGCGCTGGCCCTGTCAGCGCGCACGGGTGCGGGGCTGCAGGACTTGCGCCAGCAGTTGCTGCACTGCGCAGGCTGGCAGGCCGGTGCCGAAGGCGTCTTCATCGCCCGTGCGCGCCACGT
>JADZCL010000143.1 GCA_020851615.1 Rubrivivax sp. | reverse complement strand
TACAGCGGCTGCTGGGCGAGTTGATCGGCAGCAGCCAGGCGCAGAGCTGGCGCAAGGACGCCAAGACCGAGCTGCAGGAATGGCTGCAGGCGCGCCGCATCGCGGTGCCTGCCTATCGCATCGTCGCGACGCGCGGGCAGGCGCACGAACAGACCTTCGAGGTCGAATGCGCGGTCCAGGCGCTGGGCCTGGCCGAGCGCGGCCACGGTCGCTCGCGCCGCGTGGCCGAACAGGAAGCCGCCGGGCGCATGCTCGATGCACTCTGCCGCAGTGATCGCCCCGACGGCCCTCTGCAGGCATGAGCCGCGCCTGAGCCGCACATGACAGCGACCACGTCGCCCCCGGATGCGACCCGACGCTGCGGCCTCATCGCCATCGTCGGCCGCCCCAATGTGGGCAAGTCGACCCTGCTCAACGCCCTCGTCGGGCAGAAGATCAGCATCACATCACGCAAGGCGCAGACCACGCGCCACCGCATCACCGGCGTGCGCACCGAGGGGGCGGCGCAGTTCGTCTTCGTCGACACGCCCGGCTTCCAGACGGCGCACGGCACGACGCTGCACCGCAGCCTCAACCGCACCGTGCAGGCGGTCCTGGCCGACGTCGACGTCGTGATCTTCGTCGTCGAAGCGCGCCGCTTCGGCCTCGACGACGCCAAGGTGCTCAACCTGCTGCCACCGGGCAAGCCGGTGATCCTGCTGGCCAACAAGCTCGACACGGTGAAGCGGCGTGCCGATCTGCTGCCCTGGCTCAAGGACATGCAGCAGCGCCATCCGTTCACCGAGTACGTGCCGATCTCGGCGCGCCGCGCCGCCGATGTGCAGCGCCTGCTTGGCATCCTCGAGCGCCACCTGCCCGAACAGGAGTGGCTCTACGACGCCGACATGCTGACCGACCGCAGCGAGCGCTTCCTCGCCGGCGAGATCGTGCGCGAGAAGCTGTTCCGGCTCACCGGTGATGAGTTGCCCTACGGCGCCACCGTTGTCATCGACAAGTTCGAGGAGGAAGACCCCGAAGGCGACGCCACGCAGACGCCAACCCCGGCACGCGAAGACGGCCGCAAGCCGCCGCCTGGCCTGCGCCGCATTGCCGCCACCATCGTCGTCGAGCGTGAGGCGCACAAGGGCATGGTGATCGGCGAAGGCGGCGAGCGCCTCAAGCGCATCGGCAGCGAGGCACGCATGGAGCTCGAGCGGCTGCTGGGTGCGCGCGTCTTCCTCGAGCTGTGGGTCAAGGTGCGCTCGGGCTGGGCCGACGACGAGGCCCATCTGCGCAGCTACGGATACGAGTGAGCGGCCGGTGACTGCGCCGCGCCGCGTGGCCGTCGCACCGCTGCAGGCCTTCGTCCTGCACCACTGGGACTGGAGCGAGACCAGCCTCATCGTCGAACTCTTCACGCGCGAACGCGGACGGCTGGCCGTGGCGGCCAAGGGCGCCAAGCGACCGTATTCGCAGCTGCGCCCGGTGCTCGTGCCGTTCCAGCGCCTGTTGGTGCAGCTCGGGCGTACGCCGCAGGACGAAGCCGCCGAAGTCCACCTGCTGCGCAGCGCCGAGCGGGCCCATGGCCCGCCCATGCCCGGCGGTGCTGCGCTGCTGGCGGGCTTCTACCTCAACGAGCTGCTGCTCCAGTTGCTGGCGCGGCAGGATCCGCACGAAGCCCTGTTCGACGCCTACGCCCAGGCCGTGGCGGCGCTGCAGGCGGACGACGAGGACGGGGTGCAGCTCACGCTGCGCAGCTTCGAACTCGCGCTCCTGCGCGCCATGGGCGTGTTGCCGGCGCTGGATCAGGTCACGCTCACGCTGCGTCCGCTGCAGGGCCTGCAGCCCTATACGCTGCATGCCGAGGCCGGAGTGGTCCCGGCTGAGGGTGCCAGGGCTGCGCTGCCGGGCGCCGATCTCGTCGCCATCGAGCAGGCGCTTGCCGCTGCGGACGGCGCGGCGCTGCGGGCTGCCGTGGCCCCGGTGCGCGCGGCACTGCGCGCACCGCTGCGGGAGATGCTTCACTATCATCTAGGCTCCTCACGGCTGCGCACCCGCCGGCTGATGGTCGAGCTGCATCGACTCGGCCAACAGCACCCACCCGCCCATGAATCCACTGATGCTTGACGAGGCCGGCTCAGGCGGCCGCCGCCACGGTGGCGCGACGGCGCTGTCGGTCAACGTCAACAAGATCGCGCTGCTGCGCAACAGTCGCCACCTGGGCGTCCCGAGCGTACTGCGTGCGGCCACGCTCGCCCTGCAGGCTGGTGCGGACGGCATCACCGTGCACCCACGCCCTGATGAGCGCCACATCCGCGCTCACGACGTGCACGAGCTGGCTGCCTTGCTGCACGAGTGGCCCCAGGCCGAGTTCAACATCGAGGGCAACCCCTTTCACAACCTGCTGCCGTTCGTGCGCAGCGTGCGGCCGCAGCAGGTCACTTTCGTGCCCGACGGGGAAGGCCAGTTCACGTCCGACCATGGCTGGGACCTCGACCGCGACGGCGCACGGCTGCGCCCCGTGATCGAGGAGTGCCGCGCGCTGGGCGTGCGGGTGAGCCTGTTCATGGACGCGCAGCCGCAAGCGATGGCCCAGGCGCGCGCGATCGGTGCCGACCGCGTCGAGCTCTACACCGAACCCTATGCGGCCGCACACGGCACGCCCGGCCAGGCGGCCGAGCTGGCGCGCTTTGGCGCAGCGGCACAGGCGGCGCAGGCTGCGGGCCTGGGTGTGAACGCCGGCCACGACCTCAACCGCGGCAACCTTGCCGACTTCCTGCGTGCCGTGCCCGGCGTGCTCGAGGTCTCGATCGGCCACGCGCTGGTGGCCGATGCGCTCGAATTCGGCATGGTCGAGACGGTGCATGCCTACCTGCGCTGCGTGCACGATGCGGGGCGGAGTGCGGGGTGATCGTCGGCATCGGCACCGACGTGTGTGACCTGCGCCGCATGCGCGCGACGCTGGCGCGCCGCGGCGAGCGCTTTGCCGAGCGGGTGCTTGGCGAACGCGAGCTGGAGGTCTTTCGCGCCCGCCGTGCGCGGTCCCAGGTGCGCGGGCTGGCCTACCTGGCCACGCGCTTCTCGGCCAAGGAGGCATTCTCGAAGGCGATCGGCCTGGGCATCCGCACACCCATGACCTGGCGCGGCTGCGAGATCCTGAACGAGGCCAGCGGCAAGCCCTTCCTGCGCCTGAACGGTGCGCTGGCCGAGTGGTTTGCGGCGCGCGGCTGGCATGCCCATGTCAGCGTCAGCGACGAGACGGACTACGCCGTCTCGTTCGTCGTCGTCGAGGGCCCCGATCCGGTGCCGCGCTGACGCGCCAGGCGCGGGTCAGCCGGGATCGCCGTCGATCGCACAGGCCAGCGCGGCGAAGTCGACGCGAATCGGCATGGCGGCTTCGGACAGCAGGGCGACGATGCGGTGCGACTCTGCCGCCGTGTCGCGCCAGGCGGGCATGCGGCGGGCCTGACCATCGGTGCGGGTGAGCACGGCCACCCGCGGGTGGTAGGCCCGCGTGCCGTTGCCCGTGACCACGCCCACTTCGTCGGACGCCAGGCGCACGAAGCTGCCAGGCGGGAAGACGCCAAAACTCTTGATCAACGCCTGACACAGCGCGCTGCCCGCGGCGAGCTCGTAGATCTCGCGGGCGGCGTCGCGTGCGCTCATGGCCGCGCGGGTTGCGCGCCGGCTCAGGAGTGCGGTGTAGATGTCGGCAAAGCGCAGCAGCTGCCCCAGTTCATCGAGCTCCGTTGCCCCCGTGGGGTAGCCCTTGCCGTCGGGGCTTTCATGATGCTCGCGCACGGCGCCCAGCCATTGCGCGTCGTCGATGCCGGCGGCCTCGAGCATCTCGGCGCTGCGCAGCGGATGCTCCTGGATGAGCTGGCGCTGCTTGGCCGTGAGCGGCGAGACCTGGTGCGCCAGCCGTCCCTGCAGGTCCACGATGGACAGGTTCATCGTCAGCGCGGCCTGCAGCGCGCGCTGACGCTGCGGCTGCGACCAGCCCAGTGTCTGTGCAGCGGCCCGGCAGGCGATGGCTGCGTTCATCGCGTGCGTGACGCCGTAGTGGGCCTGCTCATTGCGCTCCTGGCGCACGATCTGCGACAGGGCCAGGCCCGTGCTGCGCTCCATCAACAGTTCCAGGTTGCGCGTGGCCAGTGCCAATGCGCCCTGCCGCTGCAGCAAATCGGGAGCGAGTGCCGCGGCCACACGCGTGGCGCACTCGGACCAACGCCGTGGCAACTGCGCGGCCGGCAGACTCTCGGGGGGTGAATCCGGGCTCCCGGACGGGACGGCAAACAACGGATCGTCGGGCCCGAACAAGGCCTTGAGCTCGGCAAGCTCGACCACTGCGCCGCGGCTCAGCAACTCCTCGAGCTGGGCGTCGTCGTGGATGACCTGGCCGCAGGCCAGCAACAGCGTCTTGTCGGCGCTGCGCACGCCAAAGGGCAGGGGCACGCCGATTTGCAGTCGCAAGCGGACGAGATCGAGCGGCAGGATTTGCATGGGCAAGCAGCGGGGGCCAGCGCCCCCGCACTTGACATCGGCAGGATCGCAGCCGGCTTGAATGCCGTCGCTGCGGTTCGTGATGCCCTGCCCGATCGCCTGGCCGCTCAGGACCGACTGGCTGCGCTGTCGAAGGGCAGCTCGATCTGCGCCAGATCCTTGCGTGTCTCGACCAGCACCAGCGGACCGTCGTCGACAACGACGGGCTGGCGGGGCTCGCGCGGCACGCGCACCGGCGGCGCCTCGCTGGCCAGCGCCAGGCGCACGGCGCGCATCTTGTCGGCGTCGCTGTGCACCCATTCCAGCCCGGCGCTGCCTGCCAGGTTCTGCAGGGCAGCCAGGGGCAGCTCGTAGGGTTCGCTGGCCAGGGGCGCTGCCGCTGTCGTGGCGGGAGCCTCGGCCGTGGTGTCGTCTGCGGGCGTGCCCGCGGGCTCGAATGCGGGTGCACGGGTATCGACGGCAGACGGCGGCTGCAGTGCGAGGGCGGGCTGCGGGGCGGGCTCGCTCTCCGCCGGCGATTCCAGCTCGGACGTAGCCTGACCTGCGTCGGTGTGGGCCTCGTCGGCCTGGCTGGCATCGGCGTGCTTGCGTTCACCCCCACGGCCTCGGCCGCGTCCCCGGCGACGCGAGGATCCCTCGCGCTCAGCCTGGTCTGCGGGGCCGGCCGCAAGCCCGGTCGCCTGGGCCTGGGCGTCAACTGCCGCCACTGCAGCACCCGCAGGCGAGTCCAGGTTCGGTGCGCTGTTGCCTTCTTGGTCGACGGAGTCGCTTGCCTGGGCCGGCGACGGCAGCAGGGCCTCGGCGGCTGCCTGGGTGCGGTCACGGCCACCCCGGTGGCGGCGCCGTGAGCTCTCACGCTCGCCGCCCTCGTCTGGCGCTGCGGTCGCAGTGACGGGCATCTCGTGGGTCACCGGTGGTGCGGTGGCCTCGCCACGCGGGCCGCCGGTGCGCTCGGGGCGCCCCGGGCGGCGATTGCGGTCGTCGCCGGTGCGGGCTGGCTGCGCCTGGCCTTCAGTGCCCGGCCGGCCGTTGCGGGATTCGACCCGGCCGTCGCGTGTTCGCTCGGCGCGCTCGCCTCGATCTCCTCGCCCATCGCGGCCATTGCGGCTATCGCGGCCACC
>JADZCL010000142.1 GCA_020851615.1 Rubrivivax sp. | reverse complement strand
GCAGCACGCTGGGTACGAGCGACTGGGTCCTTGTCGACCAGCAGCGCATCGACCTCTTCGCGCAGGCCACCGGCGACCATCAATGGATACACATCGACCCGGTGCGGGCGGCCAAGGGGCCCTACGGTGGCACGGTCGCGCACGGCTTCCTGACCCTCAGCCTGCTGCCTGAACTGGGTCAGACCGCCTTGCAGATCAACGATGTGCGCATGGGCATCAACTACGGGCTCAACAAGGTCCGCTTCCCGGCCCCCGTGAAGAGCGGCACCCGCGTGCGTGGCCACTTCAAGCTGCTGGCCTTCGATCCGCTGCCTGGAGGCGCGCAGTTGACGATCGAGGTCACGATGGAGGCCGAAGGCAGCGACAAGCCAGTCTGCGTGGCCGAGGCGGTGTCGCGCCGCTACACCCAGGGCGCAGGCTGATCCACCGCCCGGGTCGGCACCCGCTGCAGCGGGTGCCGCTCTCCCTCGTCCGGGGGAATGCCGGCGCAGTGCGCTCGCTTACGATGCCCGGAGTTCCTTGCTCCAGGCCCGTGCCGGCACCTCATGCTGCTGCCATGAAAGCGCTGCTCGTCGACGATCACCCGCTCATCCTCTCGGCCCTGCAGACCGTGATCCGGTCGCTGGACGAGCATGTCGTCGTCGACGGCGTCGACAGCGCCGCGGCGGCGCGTGCACGGCTGGCCACCGAAGGCGATTTCGATCTCGTCTTGCTCGACCTGGCGCTGGGTGACGCCGATGGCTTCGACCTCCTGAGCGAGTTGCGGCAGACCTATCCGGCGCTGCCGGTGGTGGTCGTCTCGGCGTCGGACCGGGCCGCCGACGTGATCCGCGCGATCGACCTCGGCGCGATGGGCTTCGTGCCCAAGCGCGCTTCGCACGCGCAGCTCGTCGAGGCGCTGCAGATGGTGATGTCCGGCGGCCTCTACGTCCCACCCATGCTGCTGGGGCTGCCCACGGTCGGCACGACACCTGCGGATCCGGCGCTGCCTGCCCCAACGGATGCCGTGCCTGCTCTGGGGCCGGCTGCACGCGCCGAGCCGCATCAGGTCCCCGGCAGCCTCGACGCCGTGGGTCTCACGCCACGCCAGGCCGAGGTGCTGGCGCTGCTGCTCAAGGGGCTGCCCAACAAGCTGATCGCACGCGAGCTCAAGCTCTCGGTCGAGACCGTCAAGGACCACGTGGCTGCGGTGCTGCGGGCGCTGGGCGTGCACACCCGCACGCAGGCCGTGCTGGCCGTCAGCCAGATGAAGCAGGATCACTCGCGCCGCATGGCCGGGTAGCGGCGGCATGCCGCCTCGTCCCCCGGTAGCCGGCGCAGCGCCTGCGCAGCGCTTGGGAGACTCGATCGAGCACCTGCGCGCGCTGATGCAGCAGACACCGGTCTCGCTGAGCGGCAACCTGGTTGGCATCGTGCTCGTGCTGACGATCTATCGCGGGATCAGTCCGCGGGGGGTGCTCGCCACCTGGGGCACAGTGAGCCTGCTGGCCTGGACCGTGCGCCTGGCGCACTACCTGCGCTATCGCGCGCAGGCCGACGCCGGGGCGCCGACACTCATTCGCTGGCGGCGCAGCTGGCGCGTGCTGGTGGCGTTGCAGGCCGCACTGTGGGGCCTGGCGACGTGGCTGTTCTGGGGTGCAGGCACGCCCTATCACGACATCGGGCTGATCTTCATCGTCTACAGCTACTGCATCGTGTCGGTGCACATGCTCGCCTCGCAACCGCGCGACTTCGTCGGCTTCATCGCCCTGGTGCTGCTCCCGCTGATCGTGCGCGTGGCCAGCGATGCCTCCCACCCCTGGCACTGGCAGCTCGCGGGCATGCTGGTCGTCATCTTCGCCATCACCTTGCTGATGGGGCGCAGCTACAGCAGTGCGCTGCACCAGGCGATTGCCCTGCGTGCACGCACCGAGGAACTCGCCGCGCAACTGCGCGTCGAGATGGCTGCAACCGACAGCGCGCGCCGCGCCGCCGAGGCAGCCAGCCACGCCAAGACCCAGTTCTTCGCCGCGGCCAGCCACGACCTGCGCCAGCCGCTGCACGCCGTCGGGCTGTTCGCCGAGGCGCTGCGCCAGCGGGTGCGCGGCGACCCTGAAGTGGCCTCGCTCGTGAACAGCATCAACGAGTCGGTGGATGCGCTCGAGGGCCTGTTCAGCGAACTGCTGGACATCACGCGCATCGACACCGGCGGCGTCGAGGTGCGACCGGGCGCCGTGCGCATGCAGGACCTCTTCAGCAGGCTGCGCCTGCACTTCGAACCGATCGCCTTCGAGAAGGGCATCTTGCTGTCGTTTCGCGGCGGCCAGGAAGCGGCCCATGCCGACCCCGTCCTGCTGGAGCGGATCCTGCGCAACCTGGTCAGCAACGCGATTCGCTACACCGATGACGGCGGCGTGCTGGTGAGTTGCCGCCCCTGGAAAGGCCAACTGCGCCTGCGCGTGTGGGACTCGGGCATCGGCATTGCACCGAGCAGCCTGGTTCGCATCTACGACGAGTTCTTCCAGGTCAGCAGCACGCGCAGCCTGCTGCCGCACCATCGCAAGGGGCTGGGGCTGGGGCTGGCGATCGTCAAGCGCCTGAGCGGGCTGATGGAGCTGCCGCTGTCGGTGCGCTCACGCGTCGGCCATGGCACCGTGTTCACGCTCGAGCTCCCGCGGGCACGGTTCGAACCCGGAGCAAACGCGGCGCAGGCCGGCCCCGGCGTGCCGATCGGCCTGACGCTGCAGGGCCGCCTCATCGTCGTCGTCGAGGATGAGGCCGCGGTGCGCGAAGGCCTGGTCGTCCTGCTGCAGGCCTGGGGCGCGCAGGTGCAGGCTTTCGATACGGTCGCGTCGCTGCAGACCTGGATACAGACGGCACCGCCACAGCGTCCGGACCTGGCGCTGGTCGACTACCGCCTGCCCGACGAACGCACGGGGCTGGATGCGCTCGCATGCCTGCGCGCCCAGTGGCCTGCGCTGGCGGGGCGGCGGCTGCCGGCGATCCTCATCACCGGCAGCAGCTTCGGCGGCCACGAGGAAGAAGCCCTGCAGCACGACTTCCACCTGCTGATCAAGCCGGTCCCGCCCAACAAGCTGCGCGCGATGATCGCCTTCAAGCTCGCGCTGCGCTGATCAGTTGCCCGGCGCCGGCGTGCGGATCAGGTGGTCAAAGGCCGAGAGCGCCGCCTTGGCCCCATCACCCGCGGCGATGACGATCTGCTTGTAGGGCACCGTGGTCGCATCGCCGGCGGCAAAGATGCCCGGCACACTGGTCGCGCCGCGGGCATCGACGATCACCTCGCCAAAGCGATTGCGCTCCACCCCCGAAGCCTGGAGGAACTCGGTGTTGGGCACAAGGCCGATCTGCACGAAGACTCCGGCCAGCGCAAGCTCGTGCGTGGCACCCGAGTCGCGATCGGTGTAGTGCAGGCCCGTCATCTTCTGCCCGTCACCGACGATCGCAGTCGTCTGCGCGTTGACGTGGACGCTGACGTTGTGCAGGCTCTTCAGCTTGTCCACCAGCACCTGATCGGCACGCAGCTTGTCGGCGAACTCCAGCAGCGTGACGCTGCCGACCACGCCGGCCAGGTCGATCGCCGCCTCGACACCGGAGTTGCCGCCGCCGATCACCGCCACGTCCTTGCCCTTGAAGAGCGGGCCATCGCAGTGCGGGCAGTAGGCCACGCCCTTGGTGCGGTATTCCTGCTCGCCCGGCACGCCGATGTCGCGCCAGCGCGCGCCGGTGGCCAGGATCACGGTGCGGCTGCGCAGTCGGGCGCCGCTGGCAAGCGTCACCGTGGCGTAGCCACCGGGCTCCACGGCGGGCTCCACGCTGGCCACGCGCTGCAGCGTCATCACGTCCACGCCATAGTGGCGCACGTGCTCCTGCATCGCCGCCGCAAAGGCCGGGCCTTCGGTCTTCAGCACCGAGATGAAGTTCTCGATGCCGTTGGTGT
>JADZCL010000141.1 GCA_020851615.1 Rubrivivax sp. | reverse complement strand
TCGGCGAGCTTGAAGCGCCCGTCCCGACCCTTGCGCTCGGCGCCGGTATAGGCCCCGGGCGCCACGCCGAAGAACTCGGCCTCGAGCAGTGTCTCGGGCACGGCCGCGATGTTGACGCCGACGAAGGCGCGCGCAGCGCGCCGGCTGGCGGCGTGGATGGCGTGCGCGAGCAGCTCCTTGCCGGTGCCCGTCTCGCCCAGCAGCAGCACGCTGGCATCGGTCTGCGCCACGCGGCGCGCCTGGCGCTTGACCTCCAGCGCCGCGGCGCTGCTGCCGATGAAGCTCGCCACCGTGTGCTTGGGGCGGCGCTGCGCCGCCAGCTGCGCGCGCGCCCGCTCGAGCTCGGCCTGCAGGCGCATGAACTTCTGCATGAGCGGCTGCATGCGCGTCTCCGGATGGTCCAGCAGCACCATGCCGAAGGCACCGATGACGGTCCCATCCGCGTCGCGCAGGGGCAGCCGGCTGACGAGGAAGGTTCCCGCGTGGTTGCTCAGCAGGTCCACCAGCATGGGCTGCCCGCTGTCGATCACCTGCCCCAGCAGCGTGTTGGGGATGACGTCCTCGACACGCCGGCCGACGAAGTCGTGCTCGCTGCCAAAACCAAGCGCCGGCAGGAAGCTCTTGTAGCCCTCGCTGATCCACACGATGCGGTGCTCGCGGTCAACCACCAGCGTGCCCATGGCGGTGCGCGCAAACGTCTCGAACATGCTCTGTGCCGCCAGCGCGAGCACGCCGTCGGCGTCCAGCGGCAGGCGCGGCGGCGGGGCGGCGGGCGCAGGCATGACGCGGGACTCTACTGCGCGTGCGGCGCGCCGCAGCGAGCGTGGCAACATCCCGGCCCAGCCCTGCCACAGAGCCGCACCGATGACCCGCAGCAACTCCCTCTTTGCGGCGCTGCGCGCCGCCTTCCCCGCCGACCTGGACCAGGTCGCCATCGAGACCGCGGACACGCCCGCGCCGCTGCACTACACCTGGCGCGACCTCGAGCGCGGCACGGCGATGATGGCCAACCTGCTGCGCAGCCTGGAGCTGCCAGCGCTGTCGCGCGTGGCGGTGCAGGTCGACAAGAGCGTCGAGGCACTGATGCTCTACCTCGCAGTCCTGCGCGAGGGGCATGTCTACCTGCCGCTGAACAGCGCCTACCAGGCCGCCGAGGTCGAGTACTTCATCGGCAACGCCGAGCCGGCTGTCGTCGTCTGCGCCAGCCGCAATTTCGGCTGGGTCAGCCCGCTGGCCTTCCGCCTGGGCACGCGCAATGTCTTCACGCTCGACGACGACCGCAGCGGCACGCTGCTGGCGCGCGCTGCGCTGCAGTCCGACACGCACGAGCCGGTGCGCCGGCGCAGCGACGACCTCGCCGCCATCCTCTACACCAGCGGCACCACCGGGCGCAGCAAGGGCGCCATGCTCACGCACGGCAACCTGCTGGCCAACGCCCGCGTGCTGAACGACTACTGGGGCTGGCGCCCCGGCGATGTGCTCGTGCACGCGCTGCCGATCTTCCACGTCCACGGCCTCTTCGTGGCCAGCCACGGCGCGTTGCTGAGCGGCAGCCGCATGATCTGGTTCAACCGCTTCGACCCGCAGGCGGTGATCGCCCGCCTGCCCGAGGCGAGCGTCTTCATGGGCGTGCCCACGCTCTACGTGCGCATGCTGGCCGAGCCCGCGCTCACGCGTGCCGCCTGCGCCACGATGCGGCTCTTCATCAGCGGCTCGGCGCCGCTGCTGCTGGACACCTTCACGCAGTGGCAGCAGCGCACCGGCCACACGCTCCTCGAGCGCTACGGCATGAGCGAGACGGTGATGCTGACGTCCAACCCCTTCTCGCCAGCCAGTGCACGCCGCGGCGGCACGGTGGGCTTCCCGCTGCCGGGCGTGGGCCTGCGCGTGCACGACGACCAGGAGCGGCCGCTGCCCGCCGGCGAGATCGGCGGCATCCAGGTGCGCGGGCCCAACGTCTTCGAGGGCTACTGGCGCATGCCCGGGAAGACGGCCGAGGAGTTCACGGCCGATGGCTGGTTCCGCACCGGTGACGTCGGCTGCGTCGATGCAGAGGGCCGCGTGAGCATCGTCGGCCGCAGCAAGGACCTCGTGATCAGCGGCGGCTTCAACGTCTACCCCGCCGAGATCGAGGGCTGGCTCAACGACATGCCCGGCGTGGCCGAGAGCGCGGTCATCGGCGTGCCGCACGCCGACTTCGGCGAGGCTGTCGTCGCCGTGGTCGTGCCGCGGCCCGGCGCCACGCTGGACAGCCAGGCGTTGATCGACGCCCTCAAGGCACGCATCGCGCATTTCAAGGTGCCCAAGGCGCTCGTCCTGGCCGCCGAGCTGCCGCGCAACACCATGGGCAAGGTGCAGAAGAACCGGCTGCGCGAGCAGCACCAGGCCTTGTTCATCGCCGCCTGAAGCCGCCCCATGAGCATCGCCCACCGCATCCGCATCAAGCAGCGCGAGGTGCTCAGCGCGCGCTTCAACCGCCTCGTCAACGTGACGCTGGACTGGCAGCGCGGCGATGGCCGCTGGCAGGAGCAGCAGCGCGAGACGCTGGACCACGGCGACGCCGCCGCCGTCCTGCTCTACGACCCGCGGCGGCGCACCGTCGTGCTGCTGCGCCAGGTGCGCGTGCCCGCCTTCGAGAACGGCTGCGACGCGCTGATGGTCGAGGTGCCGGCCGGGCTGCTCGACGGTGCCACGCCTGCCGAGTGCGCGCGCAGCGAAGCCGCTCAGGAGGCGGGCTACCGCGTGCGCGATCCGCGGCCGGTCTTCGACGCCTTCATGAGCCCGGGCACGCTCACCGAACGCGTGCACGGCTTCGTGGCCGAGTACGACCCGAGCGACCGCATCGCCGAGGGCGGCGGGCTCGAGCACGAGGGGGAGGACATCGAGGTCTTCGAACTGCCCTTCGACGAAGCGATGGCGATGATCCTCGATGGCCGCATCCGCGACGCCAAGACCATCATGCTGCTGCAGCACGCGGCCCTGCACCTGCTGGGCCCAGGTCGCGGTGTTAACCTGCCCGCTGCGCCCTGAACGCGGGCGCCGCATTCCCCTGGAGTCCCCATGCCCGGCCTGCTTCCCCACGTCGACCCTGACGGCCTGCTCGAATACTCGGTCGTCTACACCGACCGCGCGCTCAACCACATGTCGAAGAAATTCCAGCACGTCATGCTGGACATGGCCGCGATGCTGGAAGAGGTCTACGGCGCGCACGCCGCGGTCGTGATGCCCGGCAGCGGCACCTTCGGCATGGAGGCGGTGGCGCGCCAGTTCGCGCACGGCCAGAAGGTGCTCGTCGTCCGCAACGGCTGGTTCAGCTACCGCTGGTCGCAGATCTTCGAGATGGGCCGCATCCCGGCGCAGGAGATCGTGCTCAAGGCCAGGCGGCTGCGCGCCGGTGCGCAGGAACCCTTCGTGCCCGCGCCGATCGACGAGGTGGTGGCCACCATCCGCCGCGAGCGTCCGGCGCTCGTCTTCGCGCCGCACGTCGAGACGGCCTCGGG
>JADZCL010000140.1 GCA_020851615.1 Rubrivivax sp. | reverse complement strand
TGTTCGACAACACCGCAGGCGGCATGGGCGATGCGCCGGAATTCGTCAAGTTCCGGCACATCCGCAACTGCCACGCCGCCGACCCGGCCTACGCGGCGGGCGTGGCCAAGGCGCTCGGGCTGGACCTCGCGCGGGCGCTGGCATCGCACAAGGACGACCCGATGTTTGGCAATCCGGGCGTGGCACTGCCGGTGTGAGAGGCGGGCCCCTGCAGCCGTTTCAGCAGCCCCGGGTGAATCCAGCTCGATCGGCTGTGCGGGGCGCGGCCTGCGGCGACGACGCGGCCGCGGCGACTTGCGATTTGACGATCGGTCGTGCGCCGTCGACGGTGAGCCGTGAGTTGCGGCACGACGTGCAGGCGGATGCCGGCTACGGCCCAGGGGTGAGTTGCGCCGGCAACTCGTGGCCTGCCTGCGCCAGGGACACAGCTCGCGCATGCCACGCCGGCGCGGCACTGACCGACGCGGCAAGATCCCCGACATGGTGAGCATGCATGTGCGCCCACCCGAGATCGAAGATCACGTGATGCCGGGCCACTGGGAAGACGACTTCATCAAGGGTGCGGGCAACAAGTCCTCGGTCGGTGTACTCGTCGAGCGCAGCAGCCGTCTGGTGCTGCTGGCGCGGATGCAGGACGCCACTGCCGAGTCGGCGCTGAGGGGCTTCACGGCCAGGCTGAATTCGATCCCCGCGCCGGTGCGCAAGGGCCTGACCTACGACCAGGGTCGAGAGTTGACGCGCCATGCGGAACTGACCGCCAAGACGGGCGTGCGGGTGTGCTTCTGCGACCCGCACAGCCCGTGGCAACGCGGTAGCTGCGAGAACACCAACGGGCTGCTGCGGCAGTCCCTGCCCAAGGGCACCGACTTGTCGGTCTACACCCAGGAAGAGCTCGACGCCATCGCCCACAGCCTGAACACGCGGCCTCGGCAGCCTCTGGGGTGGCGCACGCCGCTGCGGGTGTTTGCGCAGACACTGGCCAGCGCGCATCAACCGCCAGCAACAGTTCAGTGAAGTTGCCGCAGTAGCGCGGATACCGTCGAGCGGCCGGGTCAGGGCCGGCCGCCAGGCCGCCCGCAGGGCTTGGCCTTGACGCGGCAGCGCGACAAACAACGCTTGCCGCCAGGCGTGTGCCATGCATTCGGTGGCATTCACGCCTGGTGGCTTGCGGCCAACTCATCAGGTCGATGCCAATTCGCTACAGTGCCGCCGTCGGTGTTGCATTTCGCCTTTGAAACCGCCCCTTTCAAACCGCCATTCCGTCTTTGTCACTTGAATAGCAACGTTGCGGGCGCGAGCGGCAATGAGCGGGGCTACCTCAAAGGACGGCTTCCAGCCCCTTGCGCTCGAGGATGTCCAGCAGCTTCTGCGACGGCCCGCTGGGGCGTTTGTCGCCTACCTCCCATTTGCGGACGGTGGACGTGCTGGTGTTCAGCACGCTGGCCAGCACGGCCTGACTCAGGTGCAGTCTCTCGCGCAGCGCCTTGACTTTCGTGGCGTCGTAGTCCCGCACCGGCTCCAGGCACAGTGCGTCGTATTTCTGCATCTTGCGCTTGTCGATGAAGCCCAGGCGATGCAGATCGCTGGCCGTTTCGTGAACGGCTTCGAGGATGCGGCTCTTGGTCTTGGTGGTCATTGGCAAATCTCCTGCAAAGCACCGTCGGCAACGGCTTCATCCAGTTGCGGGCCTGTTCGAGCCAGCAGGTCGGCGGCGATGGTCTGCAAACCTTCGAGTTCCTCGTCGCTGACATTCGCCCGCTCGTTCTTCTCAAAGCCGAACACGAAGAACCAATGGTTGCCCTTGTTGGTGGCGACCAGCGTGCGCACGCCACCACGCTTGCCGCGTCCCGCCAAACCGACGCGTTTCTTCACCACGCTGCCGCCGAGGTCAGCGTCAATCAGGCAGGCTGCCATCTCCTGAACGGCATTGCACAGGACGGCATCGGTGAGCTCGGTCTTACGCATCCATCGCTGGAAATGGCGAGTTTTGAATACTCGCGTCATTGGGTGTATTGTGCCACCGAGTGGCATAGGATGTCTACTATCCCATTCCAGCTCCCTGCCCGGCCGACGTCACCCTTCAAGACTGGCGGCAGACGACCCCCCCGAATCGACGCGATACCCCATCGCCCGATAGCCACGCTGGCGCTTGTCCCACATCCTCAGCAGTGCCGGATACCCGGTGTTCACAAAGTCGATGATGCGCACGTCGGTCTTGCTGGCGTGTTCGCGGTGCAGGGCGGCCTCAAGTTTGGACTACAACACCTCGCCCCCACATGAGGCGCTCAGATGGGAAGTTGCAGGACCTTCAAGCAGATCAAGCCCGAGGAGCGCGTGGTGATCGCGTGCCTTCGGCTGCAAGGCGCCGGCGTAAATCGGATCGCGCGTGTGATCGGTCGTGCGCCGTCGACGGTGAGCCGTGGAGCGGCCGGGTCAGGGCCGGCCGCCAGGCCGCCCGCAGGGCTTGGCCTTGACGCGGCAGCGCGACAAACAACGCTTGCCGCCACGCGTGAATGCCATGCATTCTGTGGCATTCACGCCTGGTGGCTTGCGGCAAATTCATCACGTCGATCCCAATCCGCCACGGTGCCGCCGTCGGTGTTGCATTTCGCCTTTGAAACCGCCCACTGATGAGCGCGCATGTGCCGGGGTGGCGGGCGCTGGCAGCCCGGCGGCCACACCGCGGATGGGCGCTGCCAACGGGGCCCGGCTGACGGCGGCGCGGTGCGAAGCATCGCGATTCGCGCCTGCCTTGTGGTGCAATGCCGCCCAATCGCAGAATGACACCGCCCGCCATGCCGCTGCACTACCGCACCATCCCCGTCACGCCTTTCGAACAGAACGCCTCGCTGGTGTGGTGCGAGGCCACGCGCCAGGCCGCGGTGATCGATCCGGGTGGGGACCTGCCGCGGCTGCTGGCGGCGGTGGACTCGCTCGGGGTGGAGCTCACGCAGATCTGGCTCACGCATGCGCACATCGACCATGCCGGCGGCACGGGGGAGTTGGCGCGCACGCGGGACCTGCCCATCGTCGGGCCGCAGCGCGGCGACCAGTACTGGATCGACACGCTGGCGCAGCAGGCGCAGATGTTCGGCTTCGCGCCGGCCGAACCGTTCACGCCCACGCGCTGGCTCGAAGACGGTGACGAGGTCAGCGTGGGCGAGTGCCGCCTGGCGGTTCGGCACTGCCCGGGGCACACCGCCGGGCACGTCGTCTTCCACAGCGCGCAGGCGCAGCGCTGCTTCGTGGGCGATGTGCTGTTTGCCGGCAGCATCGGCCGCACCGACCTGCACGGCGGCGACTTCGACACCCTGATCGCGAGCATCACGCAGCGCCTGTGGCCCATGGGCGACGAGACGGTCTTCATCCCTGGCCATGGCCCCGAAAGCACCTTTGGCCGCGAGCGTCGCTTCAACCCCTTCCTGCAGGGCAGTTGATGGCGCGCAGCCGCATCGATCCGGTCGCGCTCGTCGAGACGGCCCCGCTATCCGATGCGGTGCGCGCCCTGGCGCGCCGCGGTGAGCTCTGCCGTTTCCAGAAGGGTGCGGTGCTGATCCAGGAAGGCACGCACGGCGACACGCTCTACATCGTGCTCGACGGCCGCTTGCGCATCTACAGCGGGCATCTGGCCAGCGAGCGCGAGATCACGCATGGCACCTACGGCGTGGGCGAGTACGTCGGCGAGATGAGCCTGGACGGCGGGCCGCGCTCGGCCAGCGTTGCGGCCATCGAGCCCACCGTCTGCGCGCTGGTCACGCGGCGCACGCTGCAGGCGCACCTGGCCGCCCAGCCGGAGTTCGCCTTCGAGCTGCTGGCCAAGGTGATACGCCGCGCGCGTGTGGCCACGCTGAGCGCCAAGAGCCTGGCCCTCAACGATGTCTACGGGCGCCTGAAGGCCTTGCTCGACGAGCTGGGCCAGCCACGGCCCGACGGCACGCGCAGCCTGCCGGAGAAGCTCACGCACCAGGAACTGGCTAACTGCGTCGGCTGCTCGCGCGAGATGGTCACGCGCCAGCTCAGCGACCTGCAGCAGGGCGGCTACGTGAGCGCCGTGCGCGGTGAGGCGCTGGTGCTGCTGAAGCCGCTGCCGCCACGCTGGTGAAGCGAACGCGCCCTACGAGCGCGAGGTTGCCCCCTTGGGCGGCGGGCGGAAATGCCGCTCGGGGCGGGCGGCGGCCTCGAACTCGGGCAGCACGCGCGGCAGCTTGGCCTCGATGTCCTTGATGCGCGTGGGGCCCGCCGGGTGCGTGGACAGCAGCGCGGGCGGCGCACCACCGCCGGAGGCGGTCATCTTCTCCCACAGCGTGACGCCGGCGCGCGGGTCATAGCCGGCCTTGGCGGCCAGCACCAGGCCCAGCGAGTCGGCCTGCCCTTCATCGTCGCGGCTGAACTTCAGCGACAACAGCTGGCTGCCGATCTGCGCACCGATGTCGCCGATCTGGCCCAGGCCCAGCAGCGAGGCGCCCAGCCGCATCGCGCCGCTGGTGACGACGTTCTTGCCCATCTGCTCGCGCGCGTGCTCGAGCAGCGCATGCGCGACCTCGTGGCCCATGACGACCGCCACCTCGTCGTCGCTGAGCTGCAGGTTCTCGAGGATGCCCCAGAAGAAGGCGATCTTGCCCCCGGGCATGCAGAAGGCGTTGGCCTGGCGGCTTCCGATCAGGTTGACCTCCCACTTCCAGTCGGCTGCCCGCGTGTTGCACTCCCGCGTGAAGGGCTCCATGCGTGCGGCGATGTAGCGCAGGCGCTGCAGTTGCGGGTGCTGCACCGGCGCCAGTGCGCGGTCGCTGCCGGCCTTGGCCAGCATCTGCCGGTACTGCTGCTGCGCCTGCTCCTCGACGGTCTCGGCCGACACCGCCTTGGTGAAGCCCGAGCGCTTGCACTCGGGGATGCTGGCCGCGGCCAGCGGCGCACTCGCACCAAGGAGCGCGGCTGCCGCGACGCCGCCGGTGAAGAGGCGTCGCGCATGCAGCGGGCACAAGCACGCCATGGGCGGCACGCGGCAGTCTGGATTGGAGGAATGGAGCTTCATCACGGGGCAGATGGTGCCATGGCGTGGGAATTCCATGCCGGCGGTGCTGTGCGCCTCAACGCACGGGTGCGGCTTCGAGTGCCCGGATGGGCGCACGCAGCGCCCACAGCATCAACAGCGCCGGCAGCGCCAGGAGCGTGCTGAGGACGAAGAAGATCGGCCAGCCGATGGTCTGCGCCAGCACCCCGGCCAGCGGCCCGACCCAGACGCGCCCGATCGAGGCAAAGGCCGAGAGCAAGGCGAACTGCGTGGCCGTGAAGCGTTGGCTGCACAGGCTCATCAGGAAGGCGAGGAAGGCTGCCGTGCCCATTCCGCCCGACAGGTTCTCGAGCACGACCACCAGCAGCAGGCCGCCATCCACCGGCGTGGCTGCGGCCAGCTTGACGAAGCCCCAGTCGAAGGCCGGCAGCAGCATCTGCCCGAGCTGCCCGCGCCCGCCCTGTGCCAGCCACCAGAAGCCCAGGTTGCTCGCCATCTGCAGCACGCCGAAGGCCAGGAGCGCGCGCCACAGCCCCAGGCGCAGCATCAGCGCGCCACCCAGCAGCGCGCCGGCGATGGTCAGCCACAGGCCGATCAGCTTGTTGACGACGCCAACCTCGGCCAGGCCGTAGCCCACGCCCTTGAGCAGGAAGGGCGTGAGCAAGGCGCCGGCAAACGCGTCGCCCAGCTTGTAGAGGACGATCAGCAGCAGCATGGCCACGGCGCCGGGCTGGCTGAAGTAGTCACCCAGGCCCGCCAGCAGGGTCTGGAAGCGGGCGCGCCGGGCGGCCCACGCGGCCAGCGGCAGCGTCAGCGCGACACCGCCGAGCAGGACGGCGAGGTCCAGCCAGCGGCCCTGCAAGGCCGGCGACAGCGTGCTGGCGGCCAGCCAGCCGCCCAGCAAGGCGTGCGCCAGCGGCGGCCCGAAGCGGTCGCTCAGCACCACGCCCAGCGCCACCACGGCCAGGACCGCGGCAAAGCCGATGAGGTCGCGCAGGCCACGGCCGTGCTGCCGCGGCCGTGGCGGCAGCCGCGGCAGCAGCAGCGCGCACACCACGGCGGAGGCGGCCATCAGGGCCGCCATCAGCCGGTAGACCTCGGGCCAGGACCAGCCGCCGCCCTGACCGGCGTCGGTCCAGATCAGCGCCAGGCCGCCACTGACGATCATCGCCACGCGGTAACCCGCCACGTTGAGCGAGGCCCCCAGGCCCCGCTCGGCCGCCGGCAGCAGTTCGGTGCGGTAGGCGTCGATCACCACGTCCTGCGACGCCGAGACGAAGGCGATGGCCACCGCCAGCAGCGCGAAGGCGCGCGTGGCATCGGTTGGCGACGTCGCCGCCAGCGCCAGCAGCAGCGCAGCCAGCAGCAGTTGCGTCAGCACCATCCAGCCGCGCCGGCGCGGCAGGCCTGGCAGCTCGAAGCGGTCCATCAGCGGCGCCCACAGAAACTTGAAGGTGTAGGGCAGGCCGACGAGGCCGAGGAAGCCGATGGTTGCGATGTCCACGCCCGCCGTCGTCAGCCAGGCCTGCATCGCCTGGCCGGTGAGCGCCAGCGGCAGGCCCGAGGCAAAGCCCAGCAGCGCCACGGCCAGCAGCCGCCAGGCGCGCATCATGGGCGCACCGCCGGCTGCAGCAGCCGCAGCGTGCCGGCGTCGGCGTCGATCTCCACCGGCACGCCCAGCGGCAGCGTGAACTTGCGCTTGACGTGCCCGAACTGCGCACCGCGGTAGACCGGCACGCCCAGGCCGCCGAAGGTGTCGTCGAAGACCTCGTCCAGGGTCAGCGTGCCGAAGCTGCCTTCGCTGACCAGGCAGTTCGTGAAGCCGCCGAGCACGACCCCGGCCACGCGCGCCAGCACACCCGAGAGCAGCAGCGTCGAGAGCATGCGGTCGACGCGGTAGATGTACTCGTTGACGTCCTCGAGGCAGAGGATGGCGCCGTCCAGATCGGGCAGGTAGGGCGTGCCCACGAGCGAGGTCAGCACGGCCAGGTTGCCACCCAGCAGCGGCCCCTGCGCGCGCCCGCCCCGCAGCGTCGTCGTGCGGCCCTCGAAGGACACGAGGTCGTCGCCGGGCACGATCTCGTTGCGCAGCGTGTGCGCCAGGCCGTCCATCGCCACCGCCTTGAACTGCGCCGCGCTGAACGCGTTCCACTCGCTGCGCGCCAGTGGGCTGTGGAAGGTCACCAGGCCGGTCTGCGCGTGCACGGCGCTCAGCAGCGCGGTGAGGTCGGAGAAGCCGCCGATGAACTTGGGCTGGGCGGCGATCCGCGCGTAGTCCAGGTGCGGCAGCACGCGGTTGGCGCCCGAGCCACCGGTGACGGCCAGCAGCCCGGCGATGCCGGGATCGGCAACGAGCACGTGGATGTCATCGGCCCGCTGCTGCGCGGTGCCGGCCAGGTGGCCATGGCGGGCACGCAGGTTGGGCGCCTCGCGCGTGCGAAAGCCCAGCGCCTGCAGGGTGGCATGCGCGTGGTCAAAGGGCGCGCGCTCGTAGATCGCCCCGCTCGGGTTGAAGAGGCCCAGCGTGTCGCCGGGCTGCAGGCGCCGGGGCAGGAGCAGCGGGCGCGGCGGGCGTGGCGGATGGATCGGCGCGGGCAGGGTCATGGGGCAGGCGACGGGGATGGTGAGGGGTCCAGGTCGACGGTGTCGAACCACTGGTTCCAGAACAGCGGCCGGCGAAAGCCCACCAGCTGCCGCTGCCACAGCGCCACCTGCATCGGGTGCGTGCGCAGCTTGTAGGGCATCCAGGCCACCGTCAGGCGCTTGGCCACGTCGAAGGCGCGCTCGCGCGCAGGGCCGTCGGGCAGGGTGAGCAGGCGCTGGATGACGGCGTTCATCGCCGGCAGGTCAAAGCGCGCGAGGTTGATGCCACCGGCAGCGGCGCCGTCGTAGCGCAGCAGGCCCTCGACGCCGTCTGGCGCGCCGGCGCGCCCGCTCACGCTCCACATCATCAGCTTGCCCGCCCGCGCGGCCTTGTACTGCTCGGGCCACTGCGCGGCGTGGAACTGCACGCGCAGACCGATGGCGGCGAGGTCGCGCTTCATCAGTTCGTCGAAACGGCGCGTCTCCTGGCTGGGCTGGGTGGCCATCTGCAGCACCAGGGGCATGCCCTCTGGCATCTCGCGCCAGCCGTCGCCGTCGCGGTCCAGATAGCCATAGACGTCCAGCAGCGCGCGCGCGCGGGCCGGGTCGTAGTCGCTCATCTCGCTCTTCCAGCGCGGGTCGTAGCCGCTCAGGTGCGGCGCCACCGGCGACTGCGCGGGCACCGCCAGGCCATGACGCAGCAGCAGCACCTCGCGCGGCACATCGATCGCCAGGCCGATGGCCCGCCGCAGCGCGACCTGTGCGGGCGCGTAGCCGCCCACCCTCGGGTCCAGCATGTTGAACATCGTGTAGTAGGTGGCCGGCTGGACGGTGCGCTCGGCGCCGATGCCCCGGCGCGCGAGGTATGGCGCCAGGCGGCCGCCGGGCAGCGCCACGTCGACGAAGGCATCGGGCAACTCGATCCAGTCGGTCTCGCCGTTGAGGAAGGCCAGCCAGGTTGGCTGCTTCTCGTCGATGATGGCGATCTCGACGCGGTCGATCATCGGCAGGCGCCGGCCGCGCAGGCGGGCGAGTATGGCCTGGCCCTGCGCATCGTCGGCCGCCGGCGCCGCCTCGTAGTGGCGCTCGCGATAGCCGGGGTTGCGTTCGAGCACGATGCGCGAGGCGCGCCGCCACTGGGCCAGCCGAAAGGGGCCGGTGCCCACCGGGTGCTGCATCGAGCGCTCGCCCTGCGCCTGGATCACCTCGTGCGCCACGGCCCCGGTGGCCGGGTCGGCCAGCCACTGCGCAAAGCGCGGTCGCGGCGCATCGAGCACGAAGCGCAGCGTGTAGCGGTCCAGCACCTGCAGGCCGGGGATCGCCTGCGCGTAGTCGAAGGGCCGGCCGCCCTGCACGGCAGCCCGCCGCAGCGCCGACAGGCCGGTGATGCCGGCCTGCTCGAAGCTGCTCCAGCCCGGGCTGCGCGTGGCCGGGTCGGCCAGGCGGCGGATGCTGTAGGCGTAGTCGGCCGCCACCAGCTCGCGCCGGCGGCCGCCGAAGGCCGGATCGTCGGTGAAGAAGATGCCCGGGCGCACGCGCACCGTCCAGGTCCGGTGGTCGGCGGTGGCCTCGGGCAGTGCAACGGCCGTCAGCGGCACCAGTTGCACCGGCCGCGCCAGCGGGTCGTAGCGCAGCAGCGGCTCGAAGATGTGCGCGATGACCCGAAAGCTGCGCACGTCACCCACGCGCGCGGGATCGAAGCCGGTCTCGCTCTCGCTGGCGATGCGCAGCACTTTCGCAGGCGCCGCCGCCGCGCCCGTGGCCAAAGCCAGGCAGGCCAGGCAGACCAGCGCACGCGCGGGCGTCAGTCGGGTCGACAGCGGTCCAGGCATGCGCCGTATTGGAGCGCATGCCACCGCCGCCCGGCGTGCGGCGCTCAGAACAGGACGCGGCAGCGGATGGTGCCGGGCACCTCGGCAAGCTTGGCCAGCGCGAGATCGGATGAGCGCGCGTCGAGGTCGATCACGACGTAGCCGATGGCCTCGTTGGTCTGCAGGTACTGCGCGGCGATGTTGATGTCGTTGTCCGAGAGGATGCGGTTGATGCGCGAGAGCACGCCGGGCTGGTTGGCGTGGATGTGCAGCAGGCGGTGCTTGCCCGGGTGCTCGGGCAGCGCGACCTCGGGGAAGTTGACCGACGAGGTCGTGGTGCCGTTGTCGCTGTAGCGGATCAGCTTGGCGGCGACCTCGATGCCGATGTTGGCCTGCGCCTCCATCGTCGAGCCGCCGATGTGCGGCGTGAGGATGACCTGGTCCAGTCCGCGCAGCGGCGAGACGAACTCGTCGTCGGTGCTGCGCGGCTCGTGCGGGAAGACGTCGATCGCCGCCCCGCGCAGGTGGCCGCGCGCCAGTGCTGCGGCGAGCGCGTCGATCTCGACCACCGTGCCGCGCGAGGCGTTGATGAGCAGGGCGCCGGGCTTCATCGCGGCCATCTCGGCCGCACCCAGCAGTCCCTTGGTCGACGCCAGGTCGGGCACGTGCAGCGTGACGATGTCGCTGCGCGCCAGGAGCTCCGGCAGGCTGGCCGCGCGCTGCGCATTGCCCAGCGGCAGCTTGGCCACGACGTCATGGAAGAGCACGTGCATGCCCAGGCTTTCGGCCAGCACCGAGAGCTGCGAGCCGATCGCGCCGTAGCCGACGATGCCCAGCGTCTTGCCGCGCGCCTCGTGGCAGTGCTCGGCACTCTTGAGCCAGCCGCCACGATGCGCCGCCGCGTTCTTCTGCGGGATGCCGCGCAGGAGCAGGATGGCCTCGGCCAGCACCAGTTCGGCCACCGAGCGCGTGTTCGAGTAGGGGGCATTGAAGACCGCCACGCCGCGCGCACGCGCCGCGTCGAGGTCGACCTGGTTGGTGCCGATGCAGAAGCAGCCGATCGCCGTCAGCCGCCGGGCCTGCGCCAGCACCTCGGCGCTGAGCTGCGTGCGCGAACGGATGCCGATGAAATGCACGTCGGCGATGCGCTGGCGCAGCGCGTCGCCTTCGAGCGCGCCGCTCAGCGTCTGCACCTGGGTGTAGCCGGCCGCGTGCAGCGCCTGCACGGCACTGTCATGCACGCCCTCGACGAGGAGGATCTTGATCTTGTCTTTGCTCAGCGAGGTCTCGGGCATGGG
>JADZCL010000139.1 GCA_020851615.1 Rubrivivax sp. | reverse complement strand
TCGCCATCGATCCGCAAGCTGGCGCGCGAGCTTGGCGTGCCGCTGGCCGAGGTGCAGGGCAGTGGAGCCAAGGGCCGCATCACGCAGGAGGACGTGCACGCCTTCGTCAAGCAGGTGATGAGCGGCGGGCTGCAGACCGCGGCCCAGCAGGCGCGGGCGCCGGCGGTGGCCGCCGCCGCTGCGGGTGCGCTGCCGGGGCTGCTGCCCTGGCCGCAGGTGGACTTCGCGAAGTTCGGGCCAGTCGAGCGGCGCGCGCTGTCGCGCATCAAGAAGATCAGCGGCGCGAACCTGCACCGCAACTGGGTGATGATCCCGCACGTCACCAACCACGACGATTGCGACATCACCGAGCTCGAGGCCTTCCGCCAGCAGCTCAACAAGGAGAACGAGAAGGCCGGCGTCAAGGTCACGCTGCTGGCCTTCATGATCAAGGCCGCCGTGGCGGCCCTGAAGGCGTTCCCGGACTTCAACGCCTCGCTGGATGGTGAGCACCTGGTGTTGAAGAGCTACTTCCACATCGGCTTTGCCGCCGACACGCCCAACGGCCTGGTGGTGCCCGTCATCAAGGACGCCGACCGCAAGGGCATCCTGCAGATCAGCCAGGAGATGGCCGAGCTGGCCAAGAAGGCGCGTGATGGCAAGCTCTCGCCCGCGGACATGAGCGGCGGCTGCTTCAGTATCAGCAGCCTTGGCGGCATCGGTGGGCGTTACTTCACGCCGATCATCAACGCGCCCGAGGTGGCGATCATGGGCGTGTGCAAGAGCAGCATGGAGCCACGCTGGGACGGCAAGGGCTTCCACCCGCGCCTGGTGCAGCCGCTGTCGCTGAGCTGGGACCATCGCGTCATCGACGGCGCGTCGGCGGCGCGCTTCAACACCTATTTCGGCGGCCTGCTGACGGACTTCCGGCGCGTGCTGTTGTGACGCCCGCCAGCCCTTGCGTGCCTTCGACCGCCTCTTGCAGGCGCTTGCAGAACCCACTGCGGAAAGCCTGACATGGCCCAGATCGACATCCTCGTACCCGACATCGGCGACTTCAAGGAGGTGGCCGTCATCGAACTGCTCGTCAAGCCCGGCGACACGGTGGCCGCCGAGCAGAGCCTGGTCACCGTCGAGAGCGACAAGGCCTCGATGGAGATCCCCTCGTCGCACGCCGGAATCGTCAAGTCGCTGAAGGTTGCTCTGGGTGACAAGGTGAGCCAAGGCGCCGTGCTGCTTGCTCTGGAGACGACCGACACCACGGCTGCTGCGGCACCCGTGGAGCCGGCGCCACCGGTGGCCGCGCCCGCGCTGCCTGCGACGCCTTCGCCCGCCGGCAGCGTGGACCATGAGTGTGACCTGCTGGTGCTGGGAGGCGGCCCGGGCGGCTACTCGGCGGCTTTCCGCGCTGCCGACCTCGGGCTGAAGGTGGTGCTCGTCGAGCGCTACGCCACGCTGGGTGGCGTGTGCCTGAACGTGGGCTGCATCCCGAGCAAGGCGCTCCTGCATGTGGCCGCGGTGATGGACGAAGTGAAGCACTTCGCCGACCTGGGCATCGACTACGGCGCCCCCAAGGTGGACACCGGCCGCCTGCTTGCGCACAAGAACAAGGTGGTCGCCCGGCTCACCGGCGGGCTGGCCGCGATGGCCAAAATGCGCAAGGTCACCGTGGTGCGCGGCTACGGCCGCTTTGCCGATCCGCATCACCTGCAGGTGGAGGAAACCGCCGGCGACGGCCAGGGCAAGACCGGCAAGACACTCTCCGTGCGGTTTGCGCAGTGCATCGTCGCCGCGGGCTCGCAGGCCGTGCGATTGCCCTTCCTGCCCGAAGACCCACGCGTCGTCGACTCGACCGGTGCGCTTGAGTTGCGCCAGGTGCCCAAGCGCATGCTGGTCATCGGCGGCGGCATCATCGGCCTCGAGATGGCGACCGTCTACTCGACGCTCGGCGCAGGGCTGGACGTGGTCGAGATGCTGGATGGCCTGATGCAGGGGGCGGACCGCGACCTGGTCAAGATCTGGCACAAGCTCAACGCACCGCGCTTTGGGCGCATCATGCTGCGGACCAGGACCGTCGGCGCGCAAGCCACCGCGGAGGGCATCCGGGTGCAGTTCGAGGGCCTCGATGGAGCGACCAGCGAGGGCGTCTACGACCTGGTTCTGCAGGCGGTGGGGCGCACCCCCAACGGGCGCAAGATCGGCGCCGAGAAGGCCGGTATCGAGGTCGACGAGCGCGGCTTCATCCCGGTGGATGTGCAGATGCGCAGCAAGGTGCCGCACATCTTCGCCATTGGCGACATCGTCGGCCAGCCCATGCTGGCGCACAAGGCGGTGCACGAGGCCCATGTGGCCG
The DNA here is from genome assembly GCA_020851615.1 of Rubrivivax sp. Taxonomy (GTDB): domain Bacteria; phylum Pseudomonadota; class Gammaproteobacteria; order Burkholderiales; family Burkholderiaceae_C; genus Rubrivivax. The sequence continues at coordinate 13,646 of JADZCL010000139.1, read as the reverse complement.
CCGAAGTGGCCGCCGGCAGTGTGCGTGGCGACGCGACGCTGGCGAAGTCGCGCTTCGATGCGCGCGTGATCCCGAGCGTGGCCTACACCGATCCCGAGGTGGCCTGGGTCGGGCTGACCGAGGACGAGGCCAAGGCGCGAGGGATTGCCGTCAGGAAGGGCTTGTTCCCCTGGGCTGCATCGGGCCGCGCCATCGCCAACGGGCGCGACGAAGGCGTCACCAAGCTGCTCTTCGACGCCACGACGCACCGCATTCTGGGTGGCGGCATCGTCGGCACGCACGCTGGCGACATGATCGGCGAGGTGGCACTGGCCATCGAGATGGGCGCCGACGAGGTCGACATCGGCAAGACGATCCATCCCCATCCGACCCTGGGCGAGAGCATCGGCATGGCTGCCGAGGCCGCGCACGGCACGTGTACCGATCTGCCGCCGGCCCGACGCTGATGTGACCCTGTGCGCGTGCCAGGTGCGGCAGGCGCACTCAAGTTCGCCTGCGCCGCGTCGATGAATGCGGAGGTGGCGGCGCCGGTTTCGGTGCCGTGGTGACCCCTATCGCAGCGGCGGTGCATCATGAGCCTGTCATCCCGAGTGAGCACCCTGGCGGGGTCGGCGGTGCTGGCTGCCGGCCTGGCCCATGCGGGCTGGCTGTGGCTGGCGTGGTCGGCAGCCGACGGCGCCACCGCGGTCTCGCCCTGGTGGCCGGTGGCCGCGCAGATGGGCTGGACGCTTGCGCTGGCGGCAGCTGTCGTGTGGCAGATGCGGCGCAGCCTGCGGCCCCTGCAGCACAGCGCAGGGTTGCTGTGCGGACAGGCCGATGCGCTCGAGCAGGGCCGCTTCGTGATCGTCGAGAGCCCGCCGCTGGCGGAGCTGGCGCCGCTCGCGCGCAGCCTCAACGGCGCCGTACGGCGGCTGCAGACGGTGCTCGAGGAGGGGTCGGGCGACAGCGCGCACACGCTGCAGCGTGCGGCGCGGCGTGACACACGCACGGGCCTGGACAGCCGCTACACCTTCCTGCGCCGCCTGACCGAGCAGCTCGCCAAACGCGATGGGCCTGGGCTGTCGCTGCTGGGCTTGCGCCTGCTGGCGCCAGGTGGAGCCGGCCCGACCGCTGCGGCCGATGCATCGGCCACCCTGGAGGTCGCCGCGCTGCTGAAGGTCTTCCCGCAGCGCGTCGAGGGCGCTTTCGTCGGTCGCTTGGGCGAAGCCGACTTCGCGCTCGTGCTGCCCACACACGGCCTGATCGAGGAGACGGCCACCAGCCTGATGGCCGCGATTGCCGCATCCCCCGCGACGTCGCCCTGTGTGATGGCCTGCCTCGACCACTTGGACGGTGCGTCGCTGGGCGGATGCCTGGCGCTGCTGGACCTGGCCCTGGCCGAAGCCGAAGCCGGCGGGGCCGGGCAGATCGTGGCCCGCTCGGCCCAGCTCGATGCGGTCGCCCGCGCGGCGGACACTGAACTCCGCCGCAGGATCATCGACGCCCTGCGCAGTGGTGACGTGGGGCTTGCCAGCTTTGCGGTGATCGATGCAAGGGGTGCCCTGCTGCATCTGGAATGCCCGATGCGCCTGCGTCTGGAGCAGGGCGGTCCGTTCGTCCCGGCACAGCAGTGGCTGGCGGTGGCGATCCGATACCGTCTGGTGACCCAGATCGAGCTTGCGGGAATCGAGCTTGCGCTGGCGGCCTGCGCGCGCGACGGGCAGGCGCGCTGCGTGCACGTCTGTGCCGAGTCGCTTGGCACGGCCGGTTTCGTCAGTGCCGTGCGTGCGCGGCTGGAGGCCGCGCCCCTGGCTGCGTCCAGGCTCTCGATCGAGATTGCCGAGCTGGCGCTGGAGCGTCTGCCGCCGCGCCTGCGCAATGCCGGGATGGTGTGGCGCCGAGCCGGTGCGCGGGTCGGCATCGAGCACGCCGGTGCCGCCCTGCGCGGGCTGCTGCGCCTGTCGCAGATCGAGCTTGATTACGTCAAGGTCGATGGGGACTACGTGCGCGAGCTCGCCAGCGACCCCGCGCAGCGCGAACGCGCGCAAGGCCTGGTCGCGCTGGTCCACGAGATGGGTGCCCAGGCGATCGCAGAGGGCGTCGAAGACGAGGCAGACCTCGCCGCGCTATGGCAGATCGGCTTCGATGGCGCGACCGGTCCCGCAGCCGTGCACCGCCAGGCGCCTTCAACGCTGGACCCGGGGCCGCAGGCTCACGCAATGTCGCCGACGTGAATCTCGAAGCGACCGCGGCCACGGTCGGCGAAGAAGTGCTCGAGGGTCTGTCGCACGGTGCGAAAGGCAAGCTCGCCCCATGGCACCTGATGCTCGGCAAAGAGACGCGCCTCGATGGTCTCGGGCCCGGGCGCGAGCTGGGTGTCGAGCATGCGCGCACGGTAGAAGAGGTGGAGTTGCCCGGCGCGCACGACGTTGAACACCGTGAACAGGCCTTCGAGCTCGACATGCGCCCCGGCCTCCTCGTCGGTCTCGCGCAGCGCGCCATCGGCCGTGCTCTCGCCCAATTCCAGGAAGCCTGCCGGCAGGGTCCACAGGCCTTTGCGCGGCTCGATGTTGCGCCGGCACAGCAGGATCCGATCGTCCCAGAAGGGAACGGTGCCGACGACGTTGATCGGGTTCTCGTAATGGATCTCGCCGCAGGCCGGGCAGACCGCGCGCTCGCGGTTGTCGTCGGCTGGCACGACGTAGTGCACGGCGGCACCGCAGATCCGGCAATGCTTGATGCGGCGGGGCACGAACATCGAGTCGAGTGTAGCGGTGGGGCCTGAACCGCCCGCCTGCGCAGCGCGCATCGGGGTGGGCGTGGCATGATCCAGATCACTGTTGCGCCCGCCTTGCCGTGTCCGGCTGCGGGTGGTCGTGCTGGAGTCCTCGATGAACTTCGCCTTCGCGCCGCACCCCACCGTGGCGGCGCCCGTCCTGGGCGGCGCCCCGTTCCCCGTCCACCGCATCTACTGCGTGGGTCGCAACTACGTCGAGCACGCCAAGGAGATGGGCTTCAGCGGCCGTGAGCCGCCGTTCTTCTTCCTGAAGCCGGCCGATGCGCTGGTGTGCGTGGGGCCGGACGCCACCGGCAGCATCGACTATCCGCGGCTGACCGCCGAGTTCCACCACGAGGTCGAGCTCGTCGTGGCCATCGGCAAGGGCGGCGCCGACATCGTCGAGGCTGACGCTGCACAGCACGTGTTCGGCTACGCCGTGGGCCTGGACATGACGCGCCGTGACCGGCAGACCGAAATGAAGAAGGCCGGCCGGCCCTGGTGCATCGGCAAGGCCTTCGACCAGTCGGCTCCGCTCGGGTTGATCGCGCCGGTGGCCACGACCGGGGCGCTGACGGCAGGCGCGATCACGCTGTCGGTCAACGGCCAGGAGCGACAGCGGGGCGACCTGCGCGAGCTGATCTGGAACGTCGCCGAGATCATCGTGCATCTCAGCCGCGCCTGGACCTTGCAGCCGGGTGACCTGATCTACACCGGCACGCCCGCGGGTGTCGGTGCCGTAGTGCGTGGCGACCTGATGCGGGCCCACATCGAGGGCCTGCCGCCGCTGCAGGTGGCGGTGCACTGAAGCGGCAGCACAAGGACCGACATGGAACTCTTCAACTACTTCCGCTCCAGCGCCTCGTATCGCGTGCGCATCGCGCTGGCACTCAAGGGGCTGGACTACGACTACCGCAGCGTGCAGCTTGCGCGGGGCGAGCAAGCCGCACCGGCCTACGCGGCCCTGGCGTCGGCGCGCCTGGTGCCGCTGCTGGTCGACGGCCCACAGCGGTTGTGGCAGTCGCTGGCCATCCTCGAGTACCTCGAGGAGACGCACCCGCAGCCGCCGCTGCTGCCGCCGGACGCCGCCGGCCGCGCGCGAGTGCGCGCACTCGCACTGGACATTGCCTGCGAGATCCATCCGCTGAACAACCTGCGCGTCCTCAAGTACCTGACCGGCTCGCTCGGCGTGAGCGAGGACGACAAGAACCGCTGGTACCGCCACTGGGTGGAGACGGGCCTCGAGGCGGTGGAGCGTCAGTTGCGTGCCGAGCCGGCCACCTACTGCCACGGCCAGACGCCCACCATGGCCGACTGCGCGCTTGTGCCGCAGATCTTCAACGCCCAACGCTTCGAGTGCCGGCTCGACCACGTGCCGCAGGTGATGCGCGTCTTCGACGCCTGCATGAAGCTGCCTGCCTTCGAGCAGACGCGGCCCGAGCGCTGCCCGGATGCCACCTGAGACGGCTGGCTCCGGCTGGCTGCGGCCGGACTGGCCGGCACCGGCGCATGTGCGCGCGCTGATGAGCACGCGGCGCGTGCGGCCAGCAGCAGGGGGGAGCGACTTCGACCCGGGTCGCGATGGCACGCTGCCTGCTGCAGCCGCCAACCGGCGGCAGTTGGCGCTCGAGCTGGGTGCAGCACCGGTCTGGCTGCGGCAGGTCCACGGTGCGGAAGTCGTGCGTGTCGATCAATGGCGCGCCGACGCGGCGCCGGTTGCCGATGCCGCCATCAGCGCCACGCGCGGCGTGGCCTGCGTCGTGCTGGTTGCCGACTGCCTGCCGGTGCTGCTGTGCGACACGCAGGGGCGCGCCGTGGCGGCGGCGCACGCCGGCTGGCGCGGCCTGGCAGCCGGTGTGCTCGAGCGCAGCGTCGACGCGCTCTGTGAGGCTGCAAGCTGCCCGCCATCGGCCCTGCTGGCCTGGCTTGGCCCCTGCATCGGCCCGCAGGCCTTCGAGGTGGGGGCGGACGTGCTCGAGGCCTTTGGCGTCGATCCACAGGCGGCCCCGACGTGGCAGGCACAGGCGCACTTCGTGCGGCGGGACCGCCCCGACGGTGCACGGCGCTGGCTGGCCGACCTGCCGGCATTGGCGCGGCTGCGCCTTGCCCGGCGAGGTGTGGTGCGCGTCAGCGCAGGCACGGACTGCACCGTGCACGATGCCTCACGCTTCTTCTCGTTCCGCCGCGACGGCGCGGTCGGCCGCATGGCCGCTGCGATCACCTGCATCGACTGAAGCCGCTGCCTCACGCGCCCTGCGCGCCCGGCGGCGGGCAGGCGTGCCGAGGATGTAGAGCACCGGCAAGAGCGGCAACACGCCGTACAGCAGGAATGTCAGCACTGCACCCAGAACGCTGCCCTGCGACGACATCGCCTCGGCCACGGCCATCATCAGCGCGACGTACAGCCAGGCAAGCGCAACCAGGGGAACGTACATCGCATGGCTCTCCAGCGGACTGCGCCGACCCGACGGTGTGGCCCCGGCGCACAGGGATGATGTCATGACAGGGTAAGCGTATCGGCCTAAGCTTCGCACCCACAATGACCGCGCGCGCCCGACACGGTGGGCAGCGGTCGAAGAAGGCAACCCCATCGGCAGGAGACATCTTGAACAAGCACGCATCGGCAAGGCAGCCCCTGGACATGCTCACCGCGGGGCCCGTGGTGCCTGCGGTCGAGGGCATGCTGAAGGCCCTCTCGGGCTTGCGCGTGGCGCCCGAAGATCTCTGCAAGGCCCAGGCCGACTACCTGCAGTCGGCCGCCGACATCTGGAACCAGCAGCTCGAGTTCACCCGGGGGGAGGGCAAGACTGCCCCCTCACTGCGCGACCGGCGTTTTGCGGGGCAGGAGTGGCTGGCCAACCCGGCTGCGGCTTATGTCGCGCAGATGTACCTGCTCAACTCGCGGACGCTGATGCAGCTGGCCGAGGCGGTGCAGGCCGACCCGAAAACGCGCGCCAGGGTGCGCTTTGCGGTGCAGCAATGGATCGACGCAGCGTCGCCGAGCAACTTCCTCGCCCTCAACCCGGAAGCGCAGGCCAAGGCCGTGGCCACGCAGGGCCAGAGCATTGCCCAGGGCATGCAACTGCTGCTGGCGGACCTGCAGAAGGGCCATGTCTCACAGACCGACGAAACGGCGTTTGAGGTGGGCCGCAACGTGGCCACCACCGAAGGCAGCGTGGTGTTCGAGAACGACTTCTTCCAGCTCATCGAATACAAGCCGACGACGGCCAAGGTGCGCGAGCGGCCGATGCTGTTCGTGCCGCCCTGCATCAACAAGTTCTACATCCTGGACCTCCAGCCCGACAACTCGCTCATCCGCTACACGGTCGAGCAGGGACACCGGACCTTCGTCGTCAGCTGGCGCAACCCGGATACGAGCCTGGCCGGGGCGACCTGGGACGACTACATCGAGCAGGGTGCGATCCGCGCCATCCGCACGGTGCAGGCGATCACCGGCGTCGACAGGCCCAACATGCTGGGCTTCTGCGTCGGCGGCACCATCCTCGCCAGCGCACTCGCGGTGCTGGCTGCCAGGGGTGAGCAGCCGGCGAACTCGCTCACGCTGCTGACCACGCTGCTGGACTTCACCGATACCGGCATCCTCGATGTCTTCATCGACGAGGCGGCAGTCCGGCTGCGCGAGGTGACCATCGGCGAGCAGTCGCCCACGGGCCCCGCGCTGCTGAGCGGCAGGGACCTGGCCACCACCTTCAGCTTCCTGCGGCCCAACGATCTCGTCTGGAACTACGTCGTCGGCAGCTATCTGAAGGGGGAGGCGCCGCCGCCCTTTGACCTGCTGTACTGGAACGGCGACTCGACCAACCTGCCCGGGCCGATGTACTGCTGGTACCTGCGCAACACCTACCTCGAGAACAAGCTCAAGGTCCCGAAGGCCACGACGATGTGTGGGGAGCAGGTGGACCTGGGGGCCATCGAGGCGCCGACCTACATCTACGGCTCGCGTGAGGATCACATCGTGCCGTGGATGTCGGCCTATGGTTCGACGCAGATCCTGCGCGGCAAGCGCCGCTTCGTGCTCGGCGCTTCAGGGCACATCGCCGGCGTCATCAACCCGCCGGCCAAGGGCAAGCGCAGTCACTGGCTGAGCGACAAGCTGCCGACCAGCGCACAGGAATGGTTCGACGGCGCCACCGAGCACGCCGGCAGCTGGTGGACCGACTGGAGCGAGTGGCTCGCTGGCCACGGTGGCAAGCTCATCAGCGCGCCCAAGGCAGCAGGCAGCCGGCAGTTCCCGGTCATCGAACCCGCACCTGGGCGCTACGTCAAGGCCAAGGCCTGATGCCCAGGCGGGCACGCCCCCTGGGCGAACCCGCTTGACGGCCGGCAAGGGCAGCACCACGCTAGGGCCGGGACCATTCGACAACGAGCATTCATTCACAAGGAGCGAGCAATGGCAAAGGTGGCATACGTGACGGGCGGCATGGGCGGGATCGGAACCGCCATCTGCCAGCGACTGGCCAAGGACGGCTTCAAGGTCATCGCCGGCTGTGGACCCAGCCGCGACGCGCAGAAGTGGCTCGACGAGCAGAAGGCCCAGGGCTACACCTTCCACGCATCGGTCGGCAACGTGGCCGACTGGGATTCGACCGTGGCCGCGTTCCAGAAGGCCCGGGCCGACCACGGCCCGATCGACGTGCTGGTCAACAACGCCGGCATCACGCGCGACCGCATGTTCGTGAAGATGACGCGCGAGGACTGGGACGCCGTGATCGATACCAACCTCAACAGCATGTTCAACGTCACCAAGCAGGTGGTGCCCGACATGCTGGAGCGGGGCTTCGGCCGCATCATCCAGATCAGCTCGGTCAACGGCGAAAAGGGCCAGGCCGGGCAGACCAACTACTCGGCAGCCAAGGCCGGCATGCACGGCTTCACGATGGCGCTGGCCCAGGAGCTGGCCAACAAGGGCGTGACGGTCAACACCGTCGCGCCGGGCTATATCGGGACCGACATGGTACGGGCGATCAAGCCCGAGATCCTGGACAAGATCGTCAGCACGATCCCCGTCAAGCGCCTGGGCACGCCCGGCGAGATCGGTTCCATCGTCGCCTGGCTGGCCGGCGAGGACTCGGGCTTCACGACCGGGGCGGAGTTCAGCTGCAACGGCGGCCTGCACATGGGTTGAAGGGGCGGGTCAGGCAGTCCCGGGCACGGCCGGCTCGAGCCGGCCCGGGGTGTCAGAATGGGCAGCGATCCGAAGACACGACCATGGCCCACACCGACGAAAACGACGCGCCGCGCAAGGGCAGGCTGAGTGCATTGCAACTGTTGCGCGGGTGGCTGTTCGACAAGCGGGGCGGCACGCGGCTGTCGGCGGAAACCGAGTTCCTGAACACCCGCGACGGGCATGAACTCGCCAAGTTCGCGCACAAGGCCTTCGGCCAGGATGCGGCGCGACATGCCCAACATGCCGCCGTGCAGGCCGAGCAGGTGCAGATCGATGCCTTGCTGCGGGGTACAGGTCGGGCCTCCGACGCGCCAGCCCCGCCGCCTGCCACACCCGCGGTTGCCGCAGCCGATGTCATGCCGCGCACGCCGGTCGAACTCGCCGTGCGTCAGATCGAGCTGCTGCGCAGCCAGGGCCTGTCCGTCGAGACGCTCGCCGAGGCATTGATCATCGTCGAGACACGCGAGGTCAAGCAGCGCAGCGGGCGTGCGGCCTGAATCCTGCGGCAGGCCGCCGGGGGGCGGTTGGGCGCGGCCCAGCCCAGGACGCGCTCAGCACTCGACGATGTTGACGGCCAGACCGCCGCGTGCGGTCTCCTTGTACTTGGTCATCATGTCGGCACCGGTCTCGCGCATGGTCTTGATGACCTGATCCAGGCTCACGTGGTGCGTGCCGTCACCGCGCAGCGCCATGCGGGCCGCGTTGATGGCCTTGACGGAGGCAATCGCATTGCGCTCGATGCAGGGGATCTGCACCAGGCCGCCGACCGGGTCGCAGGTCAGTCCCAGATGGTGTTCCATGCCGATCTCGGCCGCATTCTCGACCTGGGCCGGGCTGCCGCCCATCACCGCGCACAGGGCCGCCGCCGCCATGCTGCAGGCCACGCCGACCTCGCCCTGGCACCCGACCTCGGCGCCGCTGATGCTGGCGTTCTCCTTGTAGAGGATGCCGATGGCCGCGGCGGTGAGCAGGAAATCGTTGACTCCCGCCTGGCTGGCCTGCGGCACGAAGCGGGTGTAGTAGTGCAGCACGGCCGGCACGATGCCGGCGGCGCCGTTCGTGGGCGCCGTCACGACGCGTCCGCCGGCCGCGTTCTCCTCGTTGACGGCAAGCGCGTAGAGGTTGACCCAGTCCAGCACCTGCAGCGGGTCGCGCAAGGCTTCTTCAGGGCGCGCGGTCAGCGCCTGGCGCAGCGCCTTGGCGCGCCGGCGAACCTTGAAGCCGCCCGGGAGCACCCCGTCGCTGCGCATGCCGCGCTCCACGCAGGCCTGCATCACCTGCCAGATGCGCGCCAGCCCCGCGTCGATCTCGGCATCCGTGCGCCAATGGCGTTCGTTGCGGCGCATCACCTCGGCGATGCTCAGGCTGTTTCCCTCGCAGCGCATCAGCAGTTCATCGCCGCTGGCAAATGGCAGGGGCAGGGCGGTCTTGTCGGGCACGATGGCCTTCCGACGCACGCCATCGGCGGCAACCTCCTCGCTGACGACGAAGCCCCCGCCCACCGAGTAGTAGACGTGCTGTGAAAGCTCAGTGCCCGCTCCGTCAAAGGCCGTGAAGCGCATGCCATTGGCGTGCAGCGGCAGGCTTTCGCGGCGCAGGAACTTCAGGTCCTGCCGCTCGTCGAAGGCGATCTCGTGCCCCCCCAGCAGCACCAGCCGGTGCGTGCTGCGCAGCGCGGCCAGGAGATGCGGAATGGCATCGACTTCGATCGAGTCGGGCTCATGCCCTGCCAGCCCGAGCAGCACTGCCTTGTCGCTGCCGTGCCCCTTGCCGGTGGCGCCGAGCGAGCCGTAGAGCTGCACGAGCACGCGCGCCGTGCGCACGAGCACGGCTTCAGTGCCCAGCCGAGCCGCGAAGATGCGCGCTGCGCGCATCGGCCCGACCGTGTGGCTGCTGCTGGGCCCGATGCCGATCTTGAATAGATCGAAGACCGAGACGGCCATCGTGCGGGCCCGCTCAGTCTGCGTCGGCCGACAGGGGCGGGCAGGTGCAGAACAGGTTGCGATCGCCGAAGACGTTGTCGACCCGGCCCACCGGCGACCAGTACTTCTGCCGCCGCAGCGCCGCCAGCGGGTACGCCGCCTGCTCGCGGGTGTAAGGGTGCGACCAGGCATCCACCAGCAGCGAGGCCGCGGTGTGCGGCGCGTTCTTCAGCGGGTTGTCGTCCTGCGGCCATTCGCCGGCTTCAACGCGCGCGATCTCGCCGCGGATGCTGATCATCGCGCTGCAGAAGCGGTCGAGCTCGACCAGCGGCTCGCTCTCGGTGGGCTCGACCATCAGCGTGCCGGCGACCGGGAAGGACAGGGTGGGCGCGTGGAAGCCATAGTCGATGAGACGCTTGGCGACGTCCTCGGCGCTCACGCCGGATGTCTTCTGCAGCGGCCGCAGGTCGAGGATGCATTCGTGTGCGACGCCGCCGCCCTTGACGCCGGCGACACCGCCGCTGAAGTGGATGTCGTAGTGCTCGGCCAGGCGCGCGGCGACATAGTTCGCCGAGAGGATCGCCACCTCGGTGGCTTCACGCAGACCTGCACCACCCATCATGCGGATGTACATCCAGCTGATCGGCAGCACCCCCGCGTTGCCCAGCGGGGCAGCGGAGACTGCGCCCACCACGCCGCGACTGCCGCTGCTGGCGTGCGCGGGCAGGAAGGGCACGAGGTCCTCGACGACACAGACCGGGCCGACGCCTGGGCCGCCGCCGCCGTGCGGGATGCAGAAGGTCTTGTGCAGGTTGAGGTGGCTGACATCGCCGCCGAACTCGCCCGGCCCTGCCACGCCCACCAGTGCATTCATGTTCGCCCCATCGACGTAGACGCGGCCACCATGACGATGCACCATCGCGCACAGTTCCTTCACCCCGGCCTCGAACACGCCGTAGGTGCTCGGGTAGGTGATCATCACCGCAGCCAGGCGCTGTGCGTGCTTCTCGCACTTGGCCTGCAGGTCCGCCAGGTCGACGTTGCCCATGGCGTCGCACTTGACCACGACGACCTGCATGCCGGCCAGCTGCGCGCTGGCCGGGTTGGTGCCATGCGCCGACTCGGGGATCAGACACAGGTCGCGCTGTGCCTGGCCCTGCGCGGCGTGCCAGGCGCGGATCGCCAGCAGGCCGGCGTATTCGCCCTGCGAACCGGCATTGGGCTGCAGGCTGACGCCGGCGTAGCCGGTAGCCTGCGCAAGCCACGTGCAGAGCTGCTCGTTCAACTCCTGCCAGCCGCGCAACTGGTCGGCCGGCGCGAAGGGGTGCAGGTTGGCGAACTGCGGCCAGGTGATGGGGATCATCTCGCTGGTCGCATTGAGCTTCATGGTGCACGAGCCCAGCGGGATCATCGTGCGGTCCAGCGCCAGATCCTTGTCGGCGAGGCTGCGGATGTAGCGCAGCATCTCGGTCTCGCTGTGATGCGTGTTGAAGACCGGGTGCGTCAGGAAGCTGCTGCGGCGGCGCAGGGAGTCTGGGATGCGTGGCGCCACGCCACCTTCGAAGCTGGCTACCTGAGGCAGCGCCTGCCCATCGGCGGCAAACCACGACCACAGTGCGCTCAGGTCGGCAGGCGTCGTCGTCTCGTCCAGGCTGATGCCGATCGTGGTGGCCGACAGACGGCGCAGGTTGGCGCCCGCGGCGAGTGCCCGCTGGTGGATGGCCTCGGTGCGCGCCCCGGTTTCGATCGCCAGCGTGTCGAAGGCCGCGTCTGTGACGACGCGCTGGCCCAGGGCCTCGAGCCCGCTGGCGAGGATCGCGGTGAGACTGGCCACGCGCAGGGCAATGCGGCGCAGGCCGTCGGGCCCGTGGTAGACGGCGTACATGCTTGCCATCACCGCCAGCAGCACCTGTGCCGTGCAGATGTTGGAGGTGGCCTTCTCGCGCCGGATGTGCTGCTCGCGCGTCTGCAAGGCCAGGCGGTAGGCGGGATCGCCATGCGCATCGACACTGAGGCCGACCAGGCGGCCGGGCATGCTGCGCTTGAATTCGTCGCGGCAGGCGAGGTAGGCCGCGTGCGGCCCGCCGGCTGCCATCGGGACGCCAAAGCGCTGGGTGCTTCCCACGACGATGTCAGCGCCGAATTCACCCGGCGGCAGCAGCAGCGTCAGCGCCAGCAGGTCGGCCGCGACGATGAAGGCGCAGTCCCGCGCGTGGGCCTGTTCGACCAGCGCACGCAGGTCGACGATGCGGCCGTCGGTGGCCGGGTACTGCGCGACGACCGCGAAGCAGTCGTGCCTGTCCATGGCTGCAGCCAGGGGGCCGACCTCGACCTTCAAGCCCAGCGGCTCGGCCCGCGTACGGATGACCTCGATGGTCTGCGGGTGACAGTCGTCGCCGACGATGATGGTCTGGCTCTTGCTTTTCACGCTGCGCCGGGCCAGCGTCATCGCCTCGGCCGCGGCAGTTGCCTCGTCGAGCATGCTGGCGTTGGCAATCGCCATCCCGGTCAGGTCACACACCATGGTCTGGAAATTGACCAGGGCCTCCATCCGGCCCTGCGAGATCTCCGCCTGGTAGGGTGTGTAGGCGGTGTACCAGGCCGGGTTCTCGAGGATGTTGCGCAGGATGACGCCTGGCACGTGCGTGCCGTGATAGCCCTGCCCGATGTAGCTCTTGAGGACGCGGTTCTTTGCCGCGATGACCTGGAGTTCAGCCAGGGCCTGCGCTTCGCTGGCCGGTTCCGGCAACCGGGGCGGACTGCTCAGGCGAATCGGCGCGGGCACGAGGGCCTCGACGAGCGCTGCGCGGGAAGCCGCCCCGATGACCGAGAGCATGTGCGCCTGTTCGGCGAGGTCGGGCCCGATGTGGCGGGCGCGGAAGCCGGCGTCGTCGGCGAGGTCGGCCAAGGGTGGCAGGGCAGTGGTCGGCATGGGTCAGAGGGTCTTCAGCAGGGCGTCGTAGGCGGGTGCGTCCATCAGTTGCTCGAACTGCGCCATGTCGGCCACGCGCAGCTTGAAGAACCAGCCGTTGCCCAGCGGATCGGTATTGGCGAGTGCAGGCTCGTCCTTGAGGGCCGCGTTGACCGCGACCACCTCACCATCGATGGGCATGTAGAGATCGGCTGCGGCCTTGACCGACTCGACCACGCCGGCCACCTCGCCCTTGGCGTAGGTGCGGCCGACTTCGGGCAGCTCGACGAATACCACGTCGCCCAGGGCTTCCTGCGCATGCTGCGTGATGCCTACGACGGCGGCTGCGTGGTCTTCGATGTTGATCCACTCGTGATCGGCGGTGAACAGGGTCGTCATGGGTCTTCTCCTCGGTGATGGGAATCGGGTTGTGGCCGCTCAGCGGCGGTAGCGGTGCGCGACGAAGGGCATGGGCGTGATGCGCATCGGCAGGCGCTGGCGGCGCACCTCGACGTAGACCTCGCCTTGCGGTTGGGCGTGGTTGACCGGCACGTAGCCCATCGCAACCGGTTGGTCCAAGGTCGGCGTGATGGTGCCGCTTGTGACCTTGCCCAGGCGGTGGCCGTTGACATCGACGATCACCGCACCTTCACGCACCGGCACGCGCTCGATGCCCACCAGGCCCACGCGCTTGCTCGGCGCTCCCGCAGCCAGTTGCCGCTCGATCGCCGCAGCGCCGGGGTAGCCGCCAGCGCGGGCACCGCCGGGACGGCGCACCTTCTGGATGGCCCATTGCAGCCCGGCCTCGATCGGGCTGGTGGCGGTGTCGATGTCATGCCCGTAGAGGCACAAGCCCGCCTCCAGGCGCAG
>JADZCL010000138.1 GCA_020851615.1 Rubrivivax sp. | reverse complement strand
TCATCAAGGGCTTCATGATCCAGGGCGGCGGCTTCGCGCCGGACATGAAGCAGAAGCCCACCGACGCGCCGATCGCCAACGAAGCAAAGAACGGGCTCAAGAACACGAAGTACACGCTGGCGATGGCGCGCACATCCGACCCGCATTCGGCGACCGCACAGTTCTTCATCAATACCGCGGACAACGGCTTCCTCGACAACGACCGGGCGCAGGACGGCTGGGGCTATGCCGTCTTCGGGCGGGTCGTCGGCGGCACTGAGGCGGTCGACGCGATCGAGAGGCTGCGCACCGGCCGCAAGGGCTTTCACGACGACGTGCCACTGGATGACGTCGTGATCGAGCGCGTGCAACTCGTCGGGTAAGCCGGCGCAGCGGGTCCGCCGGCCGTTGCTGGACTCCGGCGCAGCGACGTGAGCGACAGCGCGATGCCTGTCGTGCCCACCTGGGCGGCGCCTCCGGGCTGGCGTGCCATCGACTTCATCTCCGACCTGCACCTGGCCCCTGACCACCCGCGCACCCTGCAGGCGTTCACGCACTACCTGCACTGCACGCAAGCCGACCGGGTCATCGTGCTGGGCGACCTGTTCGAGGTCTGGGTCGGCGACGACAGCCGCGCGCTGCCCTTCGAGGCGGCGCTCGTCGATCACCTGGCCGCCGCGGCGCACGCTCGCGTGCTCCACTTCATGCCCGGGAATCGCGACTTCCTCGTCGGTGCCGAGTTGCTTGGCGCCACCGGCATGCAAGTGCTGCCCGATCCATGCTGCCTGCATGCCGCAGGACAGCGTTGGCTGCTCGCGCATGGGGACGCACAGTGCCTGGCCGACGCGCCATACCAGGCGTTTCGCGAGCAGGTGCGCAGCACCGCATGGCAGCAGGCCTTCCTGGACCAGGCATTGCCCGCACGCATCGAGCAAGCGCGCGCCATGCGCCAGGAGAGCCAGCGCGTGCAGCGCGAGGGCATGGCACCCTCCGTCGATCTCGACGCCGACGCTTGTCGCGCCTTGCTGCGCGCGTGCGGCGCACAGGAGATGGTCCACGGCCACACGCACCGCCCTGCCCTGCATGAACTCGGCCACGGCATGCGCCGCCACGTGCTCAGCGACTGGGATCTGGATGACCCGCAGCATCCGCGCGCCGATGTGCTGCGGCTGCATCCGGATGGCCGGCTGCAACGGATGACGCCGCAGGCGGCCTGCAGCGCCTGATGCCCACCGTGCTCGGCCGCTGGTGGCGCGCACGCCGGGAGGCCGCGGCGTTGAGCCGTCACCCCATTGCAGACGATCTGTGGCGGCGCACCCTCGTGCGTTACCCGTTCCTGCGTACGACGGCCGACCCTCAGGGCATGGAACTGCGCCGCATGGTGAGCCTCTTCCTCGATCGCAAGGAGTTCACCGCGGTGCCGCCGCTGCGGCTGACCAACGACGTCGTCGTCACGGTGGCCGCGCAGGCCTGCCTGCCCATCCTGCAACTCGGGCTGGCGCGCTACGACGGCTTCGTCGGCATCGTCCTGCAGCCCGACCAGGTGGTGGCGCGTCGCCAGCATCTGGACGAGGATGGCGTGCTGCACGAATACGACGAAGTGCTGGCGGGCGAAGCGGTGCAGGGCGGCCCGGTGATGCTGTCCTGGCATGACGTGCGCACGAGCGGGCGCAGCGCGGCCACCGGCTACAACGTCGTCATCCACGAGTTCGCACATGTGCTGGACATGGCCGACGGCGTGGCGGACGGCGTGCCACTGTTGCCCCCGGAGATCACACGCTCGCAGTGGCTGGATACGCTCATGCACGAATACGCCGCGCTCGTTGCGCGCGTGGACGCCGGCGCACGGACCGCGCTGGATCCCTACGCTGCCCAGGCGCCTGAGGAATTCTTCGCGGTGGCCAGCGAGGCGCTCTTCGTGGCCCCGGCCGGACTGCGCGCCGAGCACCCGGCGCTGTACCGGATGCTGGCGCGCTTCTACCGCATCGACACAAGCGCCTGAAGCGCCCTGCCCTCCCGCCACCCGCAGAGTTCAGGCCGGCGAGGTCAGGCCGGCGCAGTCTCCGCGCGCGACTTGTCGCTCTTGCGTGGAGGCTGGATGTCCAGCACCAGTTCGTCCTTGTCGTCGATGTCGACCGACAGGCGTCCGCCATCGACCAGCCGCCCGAACAGCAGTTCGTCGGCCAGCGCGCGGCGTATGACGTCCTGGATCAGGCGCTGCATCGGCCGCGCGCCCATCAGTGGATCGAAGCCCTTCTTGGCCAGGTGCTTGCGCAGCGCGTCGCTGAAGGTCGCCTCGACCTTCTTCTCGGCGAGCTGGCCCTCGAGCTGCAGCAGGAACTTGTCGACCACGCGCAGGATGATCTCCTCGTCCAGCGCACGGAAGCTGACGATCGCATCGAGCCGGTTGCGGAACTCGGGGGTGAACAGGCGCTTGATGTCGGCCATCTCGTCGCCCTGCTCGCGCCGGGTCGTGAAGCCGATCGTCGCCTTGTTCATGGTCTCGGCGCCCGCGTTGGTGGTCATGATGATGATCACGTTGCGGAAGTCGGCCTTGCGCCCGTTGTTGTCGGTCAGCGTGCCGTGGTCCATCACCTGCAGCAGCACATTGAACACGTCCGGGTGCGCCTTCTCGATCTCGTCGAGCAGCAGGACGGCGTGCGGCTTCTTGGTGATCGCCTCGGTCAGGAGTCCGCCTTGATCGAACCCGACATAGCCCGGCGGCGCGCCGATCAGGCGGCTGACCGCATGCCGCTCCATGTACTCGGACATGTCGAAGCGGATGAGGTCGATGCCCATGATGTAGGCAAGCTGCTTGGCGACCTCGGTCTTGCCCACGCCCGTGGGGCCGCTGAACAGGAAGCTGCCGATCGGCTTTTCCGGCTTGCCCAGGCCCGAACGCGCCATCTTGATCGCCGCGGACAAGGCGTCGATCGCGGCCTCCTGCCCGAAGACGACGCTCTTGAGATCGCGCTCGAGGTTCTTCAGCTTGCTGCGATCGTCGCTGGACACCGAGGCGGGCGGGATGCGCGCGATCTTGGCCACGATCTCCTCGACCTCGGCGCGGGTGATGGTCTTCTTCTGCTTGCTCTTGGGCAGGATGCGCTGTGCCGCACCCGCCTCGTCGATGACGTCGATCGCCTTGTCCGGCAGGTGGCGGTCGTTGATGTACTTGGCCGAGAGCTCGGCCGCGGCCTGCAGCGCACCGAGCGCGTACTTGACGTTGTG
>JADZCL010000137.1 GCA_020851615.1 Rubrivivax sp. | reverse complement strand
CCGGCCCTGGCGCCGGCGCTGGTGAGCGAGGCCTTCCGCCAGATGCACATGGGCCGACCGCGGCCGGTCGCGCTCGAGATGCCCTGGGACATGTTCACGACCAGCGCGCCGGTGACGCTGCTGCCGCCTGCACCCCCAGTGCCACCGATCGAGGTCGATCCGCAGGCAGTGACGAAGACCGTCGAGCTGCTGCGCGGGGCGCGCAATCCCATGCTCATGGTGGGGGGCGGTGCCCAGCACGCACACGCGGAAGTGCGCGCCCTGGCCGAGCAGCTGCAGGCCCCGGTGGTCTCGTACCGCAGCGGGCGTGGCGTCGTCGCCGACGATCACCCGCTGGGCTTCACCTGTGCGGCGGGCTTCAAGCGCTGGGCGCAGACCGACGTGCTGGTGGGCATCGGCTCGCGCCTGGAGATGCAGTGGTACCGCTGGCCCAACGCACCACGCGATCTGCAGATCATCAATATCGATATCGATCCGGCGCAGGTGGCGCGCATACGACCCACGGTCGCCATCACCGCCGATGCGCAGGACGCGGCGCGCAGCCTGACCGAGGCGCTGGTGCGTGACGGGGTGCGGGCAGCCGACCGCAGTGCCGAGTTCGAGGCCGTCAAGGCGCAGACGCTGGCGCAGGCGCGCGCTGTCCAGCCGCACATGGACTACCTGGCGGCCATCCGCCGGGTGCTGCCGCGCGACGGCTTCTTCGTCGAGGAGATCTGCCAGGCCGGGTTCACTTCGTACTTCGGCTTTCCGGTCTACACGCCGGGCAGCTATGTGACCTGCGGCTTTCAGGCCACGCTGGGCTATGGCTACGCGACGGCGCTCGGGGTGAAGGTGGGCAATCCACGCCGGGCGGTGGTCTCCATTGCCGGCGACGGCGGCTTCATGTTCGGTGTGCAGGAACTGGCCACCGCGGTGCAGTACGGCATCGGTGTGGTGGTGATCGTCTTCAACAACCGCGCCTTCGGCAATGTGCGTCGTGACCAGCAGCAGCGATTCGACGGGCGGGTCATCGGCACCGATCTCGTGAACCCGGATTTCATGAAGCTGGCCGACAGCTTTGGCATGGCGTGCGACCGCGTGAGCACACCGCACGCGTTGCAGGTCAGCCTGGAGCGTGCGCTGGCTGCAGACGCGCCCGCGCTCATCGAAGTCGAGGTGGACGCGCGGTCGGAGGTGTCGCCTTGGGGGTTCCTCATGCCGCCTGCGGCCTGAGCGCCTGTGGCGGCAGGGTCCCTCCCCCGCCTTCACCCCTTGCTGCGTGGCACGCGGCCCATCAGGTAGAACTCGTCATTGGGGCGCATGCCGCTCACGTTGGCGATTCGGTTGGAGAGGCCGAAGAAGGCGGTGATGGCGGCGATGTCCCAGATGTCGTCGTCGCTGAAGCCGTGTGGGCGCAGCGCCTCGAAGTCGGCGTCCTCGACCTCGTGGGACTGTTGGCAGACCTTCATCGCGAAGTCGAGCATCGCGCGCTGGCGCGGCGTGATGTCGGCCTTGCGGTGGTTGACGGCCACCTGGTCGGCGACCAGCGGCTTCCGCTCGTAGATGCGCAGGATCGCGCCATGCGCGACCACGCAGTACAGGCAATGGTTGGCCGCCGAGGTGGTGGTGATGATCATCTCGCGCTCGCCCTTGGTCAGCGAGCCGCTGTCCTTGACCAGCAAGGCGTCGTGGTAGGCCATGAAGGCCCGCCATTCGGCCGGGCGGTGCGCCAGCGCGAGGAAGACGTTGGGCACGAAGCCGGTCTTGGCCTGTACCTCGAGGATGCGCGTGCGCATGTCCTCGGGCAGCGTGTTCAGGTCGGGTACGGGCCAGCGGCTGAGCGGTGCGTTCATGGTTGCTTTCCTCGTCTGCGGTGCGCCGTGGGTGCGCGGGGATTCAGGTTCGGAACTGCAGTGCGTGCAGCCGCGCGTAGAGGCCGCCGCGGGCGAGCAGTTCGGCGTGTGCGCCTTGCTCGACGAGGCGGCCGCCTTCGAGCACCAGCACGCGGTCGGCGTGCTCGATGGTAGCCAGCCGGTGCGCGATCACCAAGGTGGTGCGGCCCTTCATCAGGCGCTCGAGCGCGCCTTGCACCGCACGTTCGCTCTCGGCGTCCAGCGCGGACGTCGCCTCGTCGAGGATGAGGATGGGTGCGTCCTTGTAGAGCGCGCGGGCAATCGCCAGGCGCTGGCGTTGCCCGCCCGAGAGCCGGCTGCCGTTGTGGCCGACGCTGCCATCAAGCCCCTGCGGCAGCGCCAGCACGAAGTCCAGCAGGTTGGCCGCGTGCAGCGCGTCGCGTACGCGGGCGCGATCGACAGTCTCGCCGAGCGCGACGTTGGCGGCGACGCTGTCGTTGAACAGGATCACGTCCTGGCTGACGAGCGCGAACTGGCGGCGCAGCACGCGCATGTCCCAGGCGTGCAGCGGCTGGCCGTCGAGGAAGATCTCGCCGGCACTGGGTTCGATGAAGCGGGGCAGCAAGTTCACGAGCGTGCTCTTGCCAGCACCCGAGGGCCCCACCAGGGCCACCGTCTCGCCAGGGCGGATGTGCAGGCTCACGCCGTCCAGCGCCGCGTCGGCGTCGCTGCGGTAGCGCAGCGACACCCCGCGCAGTTCGATCTCGCCGTGCGCGCGCGCCGGGGCGTGGGCTCCGCCCTGCTCGAAGGGGTTGTCCTGCACCAGGTCGACGCCTCGCTCGACGGCAGCCAGGCCGCGCGTGATCGGCGCCATCACGTCCGAGAGGTGCTTGATCGGCTGCACGAGCAGCAACATCGCGGTGATGAAGGCCACGAAGCTGCCAACCGACGCGCCGCCTCCACCAGCCTGCCACAGTGCCACGGCAATCACGGCGCTGAGGGCCACCGCGGCCAGCATCTGCGTCAGCGGCGACAGCGTCGCGCCGGCGACAACGGATTTGAGCAGCAGCCGGCGCAGCGCCTGTGCACGTTCGGTGAACCGCCCGGCCTGCGCCGGCTCGGCGCCGTGCAGGCGCACGATGCGCCAGGCCAGCACGTTCTCCTCCACCACGTAGGCCAGTTCGTCGGTCGCCCCCTGCACCGACACCGTCAGCCGGTGCAGGCGCCGTCCGAGCGTGCGCATGACGAAGGCCAGCGCGG
>JADZCL010000136.1 GCA_020851615.1 Rubrivivax sp. | reverse complement strand
TCGACCTGTGCATCTACGCCAACTACTGCGAAGCGCTGGACGAGAAGCACGAAGAGGTCACCTGCAAGCTGTGGGACCGTGTTGCGCTCGACGAACCCGGCATCCGCAAGACGCGCGACGGCAAGCGGCGGCTGACGCCGCGGCCCTGGCCACCGAAGGACTGAAGCAGCGAGATGGGCGGGGCCTCATGAGTGCGACCGAGCCCTGCACCCTCGCCGGTACGCCTGCCTCAGCGCAGCGCAGTTCTTCGCATTCGGCCGCGATGCGCTGCCGCCCGCCGCAGGCTCAAATTCCCGCGCGCGGCAGCCGGGCTGCCAGCGTCTGACGCAGCGAATCGGCGGCGTCGGCCAGGTGCAGGCGGGTCGGTTCGTCCATGCCTCGCTTGTGGCGCAGGGCGCGCTGGATGCGCCGCAGCAGGTCGTCGCCCTCGCGCCGCAGTGCAGCGCGGGCGTCCACGCGCATGCCCGCAGCCGGGCGCAGTGCGGCCAGGGCCAGGCGGTTGACGTGCTCGCGCTGCAACTCGCGACGCGCCGGTGGGATCGCCCCCCCAGCGTCGAGCTCGAGCCACAGGGCGTGGCCGAGTTGGCGGTAGACCTCGGCAGGTGTCAGCCGCGGGGCGCCGACGTCGAGCTTGTCGTTGGCATCGAGCAGCCGCGTGGCGAAGGGCTCGCCCAGCAGGTAGGCCAGCACGGCGCGCTGCAAGTCCAGCAGACGCTGGGCGACGTTGTAGTCCACCGGCGCGCCGGGCGGCTCGCCGCGCTCGAGGTAGTCCGGCGCCAGCCGGCGCGCGAGGGCCGGACTGACGGCAAAGCCCTGCGGTTCAAGCAGCGCCGCGACGATGCCCTGCAGCGCCTGCCGCTGCTGCTCCACCGCAACCGGCTGCAGGGGTTCACGGCCACTGCCGGGAAAGTCGCGCAGCGTGCGCAGCCCGCCGAGCTGGCGCATCAGCACACCCACGGCCCGTGTGCTGTCGGCCAGCGCATGGTGCAGCGTGCGCCGCAGGACCGAGTAATCGGCGTCGGGCGGCAATTCCCGTGTTTCCTGGCGCCGGAACAGGTCGTGCGCGATGGCCAGCCGCTTGCGCGCGAAAGCCACCGGATCGGCGCCGAGGTCGAACTGGATGGTCTCGGCATCGACGCCGAGCTGGGCGTCGTCGTCGCTGCCGTAGGCCAGCAGCGGCTCGCTGCTGCGCGCGGCGACCGCACGCACGTGGGCCTCTTCTTCCGCCGGACCGGCGCCTGCGGGCAGCGGCTTGTAGGCGTACTCGATGGCCCAGTAGTCGTAGGGCCCGAGCGTCGACTGGAACAGGCTGCCGCCGGGCTGCCCGGGTGCTGCGAGGTTGAGCGCGGCGTACTCCATCACCGAGCCGCCCGTGCCATGCGCGCGGGTGAAATCGGGATCGGCAAGCTCGGCCTCGGTGTACACGCGGGAGGCACGGAAGTTGTGCCGCAGGCCCAGCGTGTGCCCGACCTCGTGCATCACCGTGTCGCGCACGTAGTCGAGCACGAACTGCTGCACCTCGGCGCTGTCGGGCGCCAAGTCCGTGCGCGCATCGAGCAGGTCCAGCGCGTAGAGCGCCTGCTCGGCCAGCGAGGCGGCATGGTGGCAGCTTGCATCGCCTGCGGCCGGCCGCCCCAGCAGCCACGGCAGCCCGGCCGCTGACGCCACCTGCGACGGCAACGGCCGGCTGGCGAGCAACTGGCCGCGCATCCAGCGCTGGGCCCGCGTGAAGAGCCCCTCGAGTGCCACGTCGGCATCGAGGATCTCGCCGCTGCGCGGATCGATCTGCGTCTGCCCGATGGCGCTGATCGCCGGCTCGGCGTTGAGGAGCCAGCGCACGCCGACGAAGCCCGGATCGAGCGTGTCGTAACGCGCGTCCGCGGCCTGCTGCTCGACGACGAGAGCATCCTGCAAGCCGATGCGCAGGAAGGCCTTGTTCCATTCGAGGATCGCATCGCGAACCGTGGCGCGGTAGACCTCGGGCACGCTGCGATCGATGCGAAAGACGATCGGCTTGACCGGTGCCGAAAGCGCGGCCGCCGGGTCCTTCTTCTCGAGTCGCCAGCGCGTGATGTGACGCCGGATGGGCGAGCGCGCAAGCTCGTCTGCGAAGTCGAGCACGCGTGTGCTGAAAAGGCCCACGCGCGGGTCTGCTCGCCGCGGCGCCATCAACGCCTCGGGCAGCGCCACGAAGGACAGGTGCAGCCCGATCAGCAGACTGCGCGAATCCGGCAGCCAGCGCGGCACGGCCGGCGGCTGCACCCCGGCGGCCTGCATCGCCGGCGTCGGCACGCCGGCGGCAATGCCACCGCTGAACCAGTGTGTCTGCGTCTGCACGACCAGCGACTGCGCATCGCCGCGCACCGCCGCGATGACGGAGTTGCGCGGGTCGGGCGAGTAGCCCTGGCGGAACTGGCGCTGCAGTTGCAGACCGATGCCGGCCATGTCGTTGAGCAGCATCCCCGTCGCATCGATGAGGATGCTCTGCCGATCCGGGTGCGGCTGGCTGGCCACCGGTGCGGCAC
>JADZCL010000135.1 GCA_020851615.1 Rubrivivax sp. | reverse complement strand
TGGCCGGCGGCTGCTGCGGCACGACGCCGGCGCACATCGAGCAGATCGCCCGCGGCGTGTCAGCCTACCGCCCGCGTGCGCTGCACGATCGCCTCTTCACGGCACTGCAGGAGGCCTAGGGCGGCACACGTGGCCGCCCCGGTGCTTCAGTGTCCCGTCAGCAGGCGCGCCGCACTCGCGTAGCGCTCGGCGGTCGCGGCAATGACCGCCGGCGGCAGGGTGGGCGCCGGTGCCGTCTTGTTCCAGGGCCGGCCGTCGATGCGCACGGCCTCGAGCCAGTCGCGCAGGTACTGCTTGTCGAAGCTGGGGGGCGTCTGGCCCTGCGCCTGCGCCTGGCTCCAGGCGTCCACCGGCCAGAAGCGTGACGAATCGGGGGTCAGTACCTCGTCCATCAGCGTCAGGCGATCGTGCTCGTCGAGGCCGAACTCGAACTTGGTGTCGGCGATCACGATGCCGCGTGCAAGCGCGTAGGCCGCGGCCTCGCGGTAGAGGGCGATGGCGATTGTGCGCACCTCCTGCGCGCGCGCCTCGCCGATCAGCGCAGCCGTCTGCGCGAAGGAGATGTTCTCGTCGTGCGCGCCGGCTTCTGCCTTGGTCGCCGGCGTGAAGATCGGCTCGGGCAATCGGCTGGCGAGCGTGAGCCCGGCGGGCAGCGGCACGCCGCAGATTCCGCCCGTGGCCTGGTACTCCTTCCAGCCCGAGCCGGCGAGGTAGCCGCGCACGACGGCCTCGACCGGCAGTGGCCGCAGCCGCTTGACCAGCATCGAGCGCCCGCGCACCTGCTCGACCTCGTCGGGCGCCACCACGGACAGCGGATCCTCGGCGGTCAGGTGGTTCGGCACCACGTGCGCCAGGCGTTCGAACCAGAACAGCGCCATGCGCGTGAGCAGCGCGCCCTTGCCGGGAATGGGCTCGCCCATCACGACATCGAAGGCCGAGATGCGATCGCTGGCGACCATCAGCAGTCGGTCGCTGCCGACGGCGTAGTTCTCGCGCACCTTGCCGCGCGCGATGCACGGCAGCGAGTGCAGCTGCGATGCCAGCAGCGCCGGGGTGGCCATCGACGCGTGGCCTACTTCGCGATCACGCGCACCATCTCGAGCACCTTGTTCGAGTAGCCCCACTCGTTGTCGTACCAGGCGACGATCTTCATGAAGGTCTTGTCCAGGGCGATGCCGGCATCGGCATCGAAGACGCTGGTGCAGGATTCACCGCGGAAGTCGGTGGCGACGACCTTGTCCTCGGTGTAGGCGAGGATGCCCTTCAGGGCGCCCTGGCTCTGTGCCTTCATCTCGGCGCAGACCTCGTCGTAGCCGGCATCCTTCAGCAGCTCGACGGTGAGGTCGACGACCGAGACGTTGCTGGTGGGCACGCGAAAGCTCATGCCGGTGAGCTTCTTGTTCAGCTCGGGAATCACCACGCCCACCGCCTTGGCCGCGCCGGTGCTGCTCGGGATGATGTTCTCGAGAATGCCGCGCCCGCCGCGCCAGTCCTTGTTGCTCGGGCCGTCGACTGTCTTCTGCGTCGCCGTGGCGGCGTGCACGGTCGTCATCAGGCCGCGCTTGATGCCCCACTTGTCGTGCAGCACCTTGGCCACCGGGGCCAGGCAGTTGGTGGTGCAGCTGGCGTTGCTGACGATCGCCTGGCCGGCGTACTTCTGGTGGTTGACGCCATAGACGAACATCGGCGTGTCGTCCTTGGACGGCGCGCTCATGATCACCTTCTTGGCGCCTGCGTCGAGGTGCTTCTGCGCCAGCTCCTTGGTCAGGAAGAGGCCGGTGGCCTCGATCACGATGTCGGCGCCGGCTTGCCCCCACTTCAGCGCCGCCGGGTCCTTCTCTGCGGTGAGGCGGATGCGCTGCCCGTTGACGATGAGCGTATTGCCGTCGACCGCGACCTCGCCCTTGAAGCGGCCATGCACGCTGTCGTACTTCAGCATGTAGGCCAGGTAGTCGGGCTCGAGCAGGTCGTTGATGCCGACCACCTGGATGTCCTGGAAGTTCTGCACCGCGGCGCGGAAGACCATGCGGCCGATGCGACCGAAACCGTTGATGCCAACCTTGATAGCCATGACGAGGGACTCCTTGCTTTACTTGGACAGGACCTTGTGCACCGTGTCGGCGACGTTCTTCGCCGTGAAGCCGAAATGTTCGAACAGCGCCGGCGCCGGCGCACTCTCGCCGAAGCGGTCGATGCCGACCACCGCGGCGCAGCCGTACTTCCACCAGAAGTCGGTGACTCCGGCCTCGACCGCCACGCGCGGCAACTGCGGCGGCAGCACGGCCTTCTTGTACTTCGCGTCCTGGCGGTCGAAGACCGTCGTGCAGGGCATGCTGACGACGCGCACCGCAATGCCCCGGCGCGCCTGCTCGACCTGCGCGTGCAGCGCCAGCTGGACTTCGGAGCCGGTGGCGACGATCACCGCCTGCGCCTTCTTCTTCAGGCCGACCTCTCCGGGCTCGGCCAGCACGTAGGCACCCTTGGCGATCTCGTCCAGGCCCGAGCGCGGGGCGTAGGGCAGGTTCTGGCGCGACAGCAGCAGGGCACTGGGCCGGTGCGTGTTGCCCAGCGCCATGGCCCAGGCGATCGCCGTCTCGGCCGTGTCGGCCGGGCGCCAGACGTCCAGGCCCGGGATCGTGCGCAGCGCCGCCGCATGCTCCACGCTCTGGTGCGTGGGGCCGTCCTCACCCAGGCCGATGCTGTCGTGCGTGAAGACGTGGACGACGCGCTTCTTCATCAGCGCGGCCATGCGGATGGCGTTGCGGCTGTAGTCGCTGAAGGTCAGGAAGGTGCCGCCGTAGGGGATGAAGCCGCCATGCAGCGCAACGCCGTTCATGATCGCGGCCATGCCGAACTCGCGCACGCCGTAGTTGATGTGGCGGCCGCCGTTGGGCCGGCCGTCGGCGTCGATGCGCAGCGCCGGGGTGGCGCTGGTGTGGGTCAGGTTGGAGCCGGTGAGGTCGGCCGAGCCGCCCAGCAGTTCGGGCATGGCCTGCGTGAAGATCTCCAGCGCGACCTGGCTGGCCTTGCGCGTGGCCATCGTTTCGGCCTTGGTGTGCGCGGCCAGCACCGCGTCGACCGCGGT
>JADZCL010000134.1 GCA_020851615.1 Rubrivivax sp. | reverse complement strand
TGATCCGCAACGTTCGTGGCGTGGGCTACATGGTGCCCAAGGGCTCGTCGCGATGAACTGGCGTGCACCGCAATCGTTGCGTGCGCGGCTGTTGTGGTTCCTGCTGGCCGGGATCGTGGTGGCCGCGCTCCTGCAGGCGTTGATCGCCTATCGCGCAGCACGCTCCGAAGCGGACGCCATCTTCGACTACCACATGCAACAGATGGCGCTGTCGCTGCGGGCGCGCTTTCCGCTGTCGATGCTTCCCGACGGTGGTGACGAGGCCGGTGATGACGCCGGCTTCGACTTCATCGTGCAGATCTGGACGGCCAACGGGCTGCGCATCTTCCGTACCGGGGATGTGCCGCTGCCACAGCGTGCGGTTCTGGGCTTCTCCGACCTGAGCGCCAATGGCACCCGCTACCGCGTCTACTCGATGCAGGCCGGGCTGCTGGTGATCCAGGTTGCTCAGGACATGGCGGCCCGCCGTCACATGGCCGGTGAGATGGCCCTGCGCACGCTGGTGCCGATCGCGTTGATGGCGCCGCTCCTGATGCTGCTCGTGTGGTGGGTGGTGCGCAGCTCGCTGGCACCGGTGGCGCGGGCGCGGGATCAGGTGGCGCAGCGGCAGCCCGACGAGCTGGCTGCAATCGACGAGCTGGATCTGCCCGACGAGGTGCAGCCGCTGGTGCATGAACTCAACCTCCTGTTTGCGCGCGTGCGCGGGGCCTTCGACGCGCAGAAGAGCTTCGTGGCCGACGCGGCGCACGAACTGCGCTCGCCATTGGCCGCGCTCAAGCTGCAGGTGCAGGCCCTGCAGCGTGCACCCGACGACCCGGCGCGGGCGCTTGCGGTCGCGCGCCTGAGTGCGGGCATCGAGCGCGCGACCCGCCTGGTCGAGCAGCTGCTGGTCCTGGCGCGTCAGGAAGCCGGCGCGGCGAGTGGCGCGCTGCCGCAGCCGTTGGCGCTGGCCGCCCTGGTGCGGCAGGCGGTGGCAGAAATGGCAGACGCGGCGCACGCCGCAGGCATCGACATCGGACTCGTGCACGCCGACGAGACCGAACTGCACGGCCACGCCGAGGCCCTGCGCATCCTGCTGCGCAACCTGCTGGAGAACGCGCTCAAGTACACGCCCGCGGGGGGACGCGTCGATGTCGAGCTGCGCGTTGTCGGCACCGGTGCGAGCGACAGGCTGGCCCGCGTGATGGTGCAGGACAGCGGCCCGGGCATCGCGGTGGCCGATCGCGTGCGCGTGCTCGATCGCTTCTACCGCGTGCCGGGTACGGCACCCGGTGGCAGCGGCCTGGGCCTGGCGATCGTCAATGCGATCGCGCAATGGCATGGCGCACGACTCATCCTGTCCGATGCGGCGGCCCTCGGCGGCCTGTGCGCAGCGGTCGATTTCCCGCTCCCGGGGGAGGCGCGAACCCGCGCGCCGCAGGCGGCTTAAGAGCCCCCTAAGTGTCCTGCCCGACATTGGGCGCATCTTCAACCGGATGTGCTTTCAAGGAGCAGACATGATGACCTCTTCGATCACCACCGCCCGTCCCCTGGCGCCGACCACCCTGGTGGCGTCGCTGGCAGCCGCTGGCGTGCTTGGCGCGGCGGGGGCCGCCTTCGTCATGGGTGGCCACGCGCGCGCGGCTGCCCCCGCCACGCCGCCTGCGGCCACCACCGTGCCGGCAACGGGTGGGGTTGCGATGCCCGACTTTGCGCAGCTTGCGCAGCGCTACGGCCCGGCGGTCGTCAACATCAGCGTGAGCGGGATGCGCAAGACCGCTGCCGATGGCAGCGATGGCAGCGATGGGGGCGACGAAGGCGACGACGGTGCGCAGGCGGCACCGCGCGGGCCCGCCCCGCAGCTGGACCCGAACAACCCGTTGTTCCAGTTCTTCAAGCGCTTTGGCGGTACGCAGGGCATGCCCTTCGAGATGCCGCGCGAAGCGCCCATGCGCGGCCAGGGCTCGGGCTTCATCGTCAGCGCCGACGGCGTGATCCTGACCAACGCCCACGTCGTGCGCGGGGCCAGGGAGGTGATCGTCAAGCTGACCGACCGGCGCGAGTTCCAGGCCAAGGTCCTGGGCTCGGATCCGAAGACCGATGTGGCCGTGTTGAAGATCGACGCCAAGAGCCTGCCGACCGTGCCGCTGGGCAGTGCGCGTGACCTGCAGGTCGGTCAATGGGTGCTGGCGATCGGCTCCCCTTTCGGCTTCGAGAACAGCGTCAGCGCCGGCGTGGTGAGCGCCAAGGGGCGCTCGCTGCCTGACGACAGCTTCGTGCCCTTCATCCAGACCGATGTTGCAGTCAACCCGGGCAACTCGGGGGGTCCGCTGTTCAACGCGCGCGGCGAGGTCGTCGGCATCAACTCGCAGATCTTCACGCGCACAGGCGGCTGGCAGGGCTTGTCGTTCGCGATCCCGATCGACCTTGCTCTGCGCGTGAAGGATCAGATCGTCGCCACCGGGCACGCCCAGCATGCGCGTCTGGGTGTGGCGTTCCAGGAGGTGAACCAGGCGCTGGCCGACTCCTTCAAGCTCGATCGGCCCGAGGGCGCGCTAGTGGCCAATGTCGAGCCGGGGAGCCCGGCAGACAAGGCCGGCCTGCGCACGGGTGACGTGATACGCAAGCTCGACGGCCAGCCCATCGTGGCCTCCGGGGATCTGTCGGCCCTGGTCGGGCAGGCGGCACCGGGTCAGCAGGTCACGCTCGAGATCTGGCGCGACGGCAAGCGCCAGGAGATCAGCGCGCGGCTGGGCGACGCGAGTGCGAAGGCGCAGAAGCTTGCCCGCAGCGACGAGGACGCCGGCAAGGGACGGCTGGGCCTGCAACTGCGCCCGCTGCAGCCGCAGGAGCGCCGCGATGCCCGGGTCGAGAGCGGCCTGCTGATCGAGTCGAGCAGCGGCCCGGCGGCACTGGCCGGCGTACAGCCCGGCGACCTGCTGGTGGGCATCGATGGCAAGCCGGTGCAGAGTGTCGAGCAGGTGCGCGAGGTGGTCGCGAAGTCGGGCAAGTCGGTGGCGCTGCTGATCCAGCGCGACGGCAACAAGATCTTCGTGCCGGTGCGCATCGGCTGACGGTCATGCAGGGCCTGCCCTTTCAGGGCGGGCTGCCGTGCGGCAGCTCGGACAGCAGTGCACCGATCTCGGCGCCCAGCACGAGATCGTCGACCTGCCCGAAGGCCTGCATGCGCAGCCGGCCGGCGCCGTCGATGAGCACCGTGGTCGGCGTACCCTGCATGCCGTAGGCCTGCATCGTGCGCGGGATGGGCTGACCGTCGGCGCTTGGCATGTCCACGCCCACCGGGTAGCCGATGCGGAACTCGTGCACGAAGGCGCGCAGGGATTCGAGGCCCATGGCGCCGTGGTGCTCGAACACCGTGTGCAGGCCGACGACGGCCAGCGAGCGGCCGCCAAAGAGGCGCGCCACGCGCGCGAGCTGGGGCAGGGCGTGCAGCACGCAGCCCGGGCACAGCATCTGAAAGGCGTGCAGGACAACCACCTGTCCGTGCAAGTGCGCCAGGGTCAGTGGCTGCTCGGTATTGAGCCAGTCCGTGGTCTGCCACGCGGGTGCCGCCTGCGGTGTCATCGTGCTCCGTCCTGCGTCTGCCGTGGCCGGCGGTCGATCGTGCGCATGGCCTGCTCCTGCAACGCCGGGCCGCAACGGCGGCCCAGCGGCAAGGATGGCGCCTGCGCAAAGCCAATGCCGCCAGGTGGGGCAACTGACCCATCGCGCACTTCGTGTTGACCCTCAGGGCATTCCGCAGCCTGGACGCTTGCCACGCGCGGTGTGGCGACGCACCATCACTGCCAGTGCGCACGACGTGCAGCAATGGCCTCTGGCAGCTGGGGAAAGGCAATGGCGGAATCCACTTTCGACTACATCGTGGTCGGCGCCGGCTCGGCGGGCTGCG
>JADZCL010000133.1 GCA_020851615.1 Rubrivivax sp. | reverse complement strand
TTCGCCCAGCTGCAGGAGGAAATCACGCGCGTCCTCGGGGGCACCTCGTTCAACGGCAAGAAGATCCTGGGCGCCGATGGCACCGCCTTCTCGTTCCAGATCGGCGCCAACGTGGACACGCAGGATTCGCTCTCGGTCACGTTCGAAAACATGACCAGCAACGCGCAAATCACAGCCGTCACGGCCACGACGGCTGCAATCGGCAGCGGCGCGGATGCGGGCGCGATCGGCACGGTGATCACCAACATCGACACCGCCCTCAATACCCTCAACGACAAGCGCGCGGTCTTTGGCGCCACGCAGTCGCGTTTCGAGGCGGTGATCAGCAACCTGCAGGTCGCCGTCGAGAACCAGAGTGCTGCGCGCAGCCGCATCCTGGATGCGGACTTCGCGGTCGAGACGGCCAACCTGTCGCGGGCGCAGATCCTGCAGCAGGCGGGCAACGCGATGATCGCGCAGGCCAACCAGCTGCCGCAGCAGGTCTTGCGTCTGCTGCAGTAAGTCCAGGCCGGGGTGGGGCCGCGCAACGGACCCGCCGCGCTCCCTGCAGGCCGCCCCGCCGAGTGCGTGGGCGGCCTTTTCGCGTGGGCCTGCCCGCCGCGACGACAATCGGCGCTCTTGAAAGCCCGGGCATGGCCCCCACCATCGCCTGCGCTCCTGGCAACTTCACGACGCCCCGTCGCCCGATCCGCATGGACAAGCAAACCCTGTCATTCCAGGCCGAGGTCAAGCAGATCCTCCACCTGGTCACGCACTCGCTCTACTCGAACAAGGAGATCTTCCTGCGCGAGCTGGTCTCCAACGCCTCCGACGCCTGCGACAAGCTGCGCTTCGAGGCCCTGGACCGGGCCGACCTGTACGAGGACGCGCCCGCGCTCGAAGTGCGCGTGTTCTTCGATCCGGCCGCGCGCACGCTCACGATCCGCGACAACGGCATCGGCATGTCCGCCGACGAGGCCGTGCAGCACCTGGGCACCATCGCCAAGAGCGGCACGCGCGAATTCATGGCCGCGCTCGAGGGCGACAAGAAGAAGGACGCCAACCTGATCGGCCAGTTCGGCGTGGGCTTTTACTCCGGCTTCATCGTCGCCGACCGCATCACCGTCGAGAGCCGCCGCGCCGGAGTGCCAGCTGCGCAAGGCCTGCGCTGGAGCAGCGACGGCAGCGGCGAGTTCGAGGTCGAGGCGATCGAGCGCGCGGCACGCGGCACCGATGTGGTCCTGCATCTGCGCGACGGGGAGGACGACTTCCTCTCCGCCTGGCGGCTGAAGTCCATCATTGCCAAGTACTCCGACCACATCTCGCTGCCCATCCTCATGCGCAAGCAGCGCTGGGACGAGGAGCAGAAGGCGCAGGTCGACACCGACGAGTGGGAGACGGTGAACAAGGCCGCGGCCTTGTGGACGCGCAGCAAGGGCGACATCACCGAGGTCGAGTACCAGGACTTCTACAAGCAGATCAGCTACGACAGCGCGGCGCCGCTGGCCTACACGCACAACCGCGTCGAGGGCCGGACCGAGTACACGCAGCTGCTGTACGTGCCGGCCAAGGCGCCGCTGGACCTGTGGAACCGCGACAAGCGCGGCGGCGTCAAGCTCTACGTCAAGCGCGTCTTCATCATGGACGACGCCGAGGCGCTGATGCCGGTCTACCTGCGCTTCGTCAAGGGCGTGATCGATTCGGCCGACCTGCCGCTCAACGTCAGCCGCGAGCTGCTGCAGGAAAGCCGCGACGTGAAGGCCATCCGCGAGGGCAGCACCAAGCGCGTGCTCTCGATGCTCGAGGAGGTGGCCGAGCACCAGCCAGACAAGTACGCCGAGTTCTGGCGCCAGTTCGGCGCCGTGCTGAAGGAGGGCGTGGGCGAGGACTTCGCCAACCAGGAGCGGCTGGCCCGGCTGCTGCGCTTTGCCTCCACCCACGCCGACGAGGGCGTGTCGCTGCCTGACTATGTGGCGCGCATGAAGGAGGGCCAGGAGGCGATCTACTGCATCACTGCCGACACGCTGGCGACGGCGAAGAACAGCCCGCAGCTCGAGATCTTCCGCAAGAAGGGCATCGAGGTGCTGCTGCTCGTCGACCGGGTCGACGAATGGGTGCTCTCGCATCTGTACGAGTTCGAGGGCAAGCCGCTGACCAGCGTGGCCAAGGGCGGCGTCGACCTGGGCAAGCTGCAGGACGAGGAGGAGAAGAAGGCCGCCGAAGCGACCGCCGAAGCCTTCAAGCCCGTCGTCGAGCGGCTCAAGGCGGCGCTGGCCGAGCGGGCGCAGGATGTGCGCGTGACGACCCGTCTGGTCGACTCGCCGGCCTGCATCGTTGCCGACGAGGGCCAGATGAGCCAGCACCTTGCGCGCATGCTCGAGCAGGCCGGGCAGGCCGCGCCCAAGGCGCTGCCGGTGCTGGAGATCAACCCCGAGCACGCGCTCGTGAAGCGGCTGCAGGACGACGCCCGCTTCGACGACCTTGCGCAACTGCTGTTCGAGCAGGCCTTGCTGGCCGAGGGGGGGCGCCTGGACGATCCCGCGGCCTACGTCCGCCGCGTCAACCGGCTGCTCGTTGCCGCGGACTGACGGCGGGCGGCACTTCTCCCGCGTTCCGGCGTCGGGCAGGCGCCGGATGGCCAAGGCGGTCCCTAGAATCCGCGCGAGCCCACCCGAGCGCGCGCACCGTTGATGGATTCCTGTCCGCCCTTGAACGTACTGGTCGTCGACGATCACGACATCGTCCGCCTGGGCGTGCGCCAGGTGCTGTCGGCGCTGGACCGCCCGTGCGTGGTGCGCGAGGCGGCCAGCGTCCGCGACGCACTGGAGGCGCTGCGGGCCGCGCCGGTCGACCTGGTGATGCTGGACCTGGGCCTGGGCGACGAGTTCGGCCTGGCTGCACTCCCGCGATTGCGCGAGGAGGCACCGGCGGCGCGCATCCTGGTGTTGAGCTCGATGCCCGAGGGCATGTACGCCGAGCGCTGCCTGCGCGCAGGCGCAGACGGCTTCGTGGCCAAGGCGGCGCTGAGTGCGACCCTGCTGGATGCGGTGCGTGGCGTCCTTGCCGGGCGGATCTGGGTCAGTGCCGATCAGCGCGACGCGCTGCTGCGCCGGGCGACCGGTCGCCCGGCCAGCGATGGCCCGGGCCGCCCCGAGCTTTCGGTGCGCGAACTCGAAATCCTGCGTCTGGTCGCCGCGGGCCGCAGCACGCGCGAAATCGCCGAACAACTCAACCGCAGCGTGAAGACGGTCGAGACGCACAAGCAGTCGCTGAAGATCAAGCTCGATGCCGAAACCCCGGCGATGCTCGTGCGCAAGGCGATCGCCTATCTCGACGAAGGCGCCTGATGCGACGGCCGCACCACCGCTGGCAGCTCACGCTGCTGGTGCAGGCCGCGCTGGGCAGCGCGGCGCTTGCAGCAGGGCCGGCACCGCAGGCGCCTGACAACGCCGCAGGCAGTCCGGAGTACATCCACGTCGCCCAGCCGGGCGACACCTTGATCGGCGTGGGCCGCCGCTTCCTGGCCGATCCGCGCCAATGGCCCCAGTTGCAGCGCCTGAACCGGGTCGGCGAGCCGCGGCGGCTGCCGATCGGCCAGGCGTTGCGCATCCCGCTGCGGCTGATGCGCGTGGAGTCCGCGCCAATGGCCGTGCAGGCGGCCAGCGGCGGCGTGCGCAGTGCCGGCAAGCCGGTCGCGGCCGGGCAGACGCTGCCCGCGGGCAATGATCTGGCAACCGATCGCGATGGCAGCGTCACGGTGCGCCTGGTCGATGGCACGCTGCTGCGCCTGCGCAGCGAGGGCCGGGTCTGGCTGCAGGAATCGCAACGCCTGCCCATGGTTGATGGTGCACGCGCCGGCGTGCGACTCGA
The DNA here is from genome assembly GCA_020851615.1 of Rubrivivax sp. Classification (GTDB taxonomy): domain Bacteria; phylum Pseudomonadota; class Gammaproteobacteria; order Burkholderiales; family Burkholderiaceae_C; genus Rubrivivax. The sequence goes on along the minus strand of JADZCL010000133.1, from coordinate 447 downwards.
ACAGGGTCGCGTCGAAGTGCAGGCCCAGCGTGCTCGCGGGGGGCAGCCGGGCTTTCGCATCCTCACGCCGCAGGGCGTGCTGGCCGTGCGCGGGACCGAATTCCGCGTCAGCGTCGATGGCCAGCGGACAACGGGCGAGGTGCTGTCTGGTGTCGTCGCGGCCGTCGGCCGTGCCGACGGCGCCGCCACCGTCCCGGTTGCTGCAGGGCAGGGTGTGGTCGTCGATGGCAATGGCCGTGCCGGCGTGGCACTGCCCCTGCTGCCGCCGCCATCGCTGGCCGGTCTGCCCGCGCGACACGAACGCCCGCTGGTGCGTCTGCATCTGGCGCCGCAGCCGCAGGCCCAGGCTTGGCGGGTGCAGGTGGCGCGCGATGCGGACTTCGACGAATTGCTGGCCGACGTGCGTTCGACGACGCCCGAGTTGCGGATCGCCGGCCTGCCCGACGG
>JADZCL010000132.1 GCA_020851615.1 Rubrivivax sp. | reverse complement strand
TGGACCAAATCACGTTGACGACCGGGGCAGCCCCGGCTTCAGTCCACCCCTTCATACACGCGCCGATACGCATCCACCATGGCCTGCAGACTGAAGCGCTGCAGCACGCGGGTGCGGCCGGCAGTGCCTGCGGCACGGCGGGCGTGCCCGTCGTCGGCCCAGCGGCACAGTGCCGCCGCCAGTACGCTGACGTCGCCGGCCGGCACGATCTGGCCCGTGACCCCGTCCTCCACCAGATCGGCGTTGCCGCCGACGGCCGTGGCGACGACGGGCAGGCCGCTGGCCATGGCTTCGAGGATGGTGTTGGAGATGCCCTCGGCCAGCGAGGGCAGCACGAACAGGTCCAGGCCCTGCATCACGGCCGGCACGTCGCTGCGCTCGCCCGGCAACCAGGCGAGTTCGCGCACGCCAGCCTCGACGAGGATGCGCTCGCACTCGGCCTTCAGCGGTCCATCGCCCACCAGCGCCAGGCGCAGCGTGCCGCGCAGATCGGGTCGTTGCGCAAGCGCGGCAACGAAGGCGCGCGCCAGCAGCGGCTGGGCCTTCACGGTCTGCATGCGTCCGACCGTGCCCACCAGGCACAGGCCCGGTTCGGTGAAGGGGCAGCCCGCAGGGCGCTGCGGCACGTGCGCGGGCACGAAACGATCGCAGTCCACGCCGTTCGTGATCTGCGTGACGGCGGCGCGGCTGAAGCCGACGGCATCGACGAGGTAACCCTCGAGATCGCGCGACAAGGCCACGTAGCGGTGCACGAACGGGCGGTACACCCGCCGCACCCATTGGTGCTTGCGGCTGCGGCCGTCGGGGTCTTCGGCATCGCGCCCGTGCTCGCCGTGGATGCGCAGCGGCACGCCGGCCCACCAGGCTGCGGGCTGCATCTCCAGCGCCGCCAGGTTGCGCGTGTGCACCACCTGCGGGCGCAGCTCGCGCAGGATGCGCGCCAGCGCCGGCCAGCTGTGAAAACCGTGGCCCGGTGCCTGATGCAGGGAATGGAACTGCACATCGTCGCGCAGCACCCGCGCGCAGAACGTGGGGACAGCCTCGGTCAGCGCGATCACCGCATGCCGCCAGTCGGTCATGCGGTTGATCAGGTTGACGACGCCGTTCTCCAGGCCGCCGGTGTCGAAGCGGAAGACGATGTGGACGACGAGGGGGCGGGGGTCGGGCGGTGATGCTGTCGGTCGCATGGCAAGCACCGCGTGACTGCGTGCACTGTTCGGCTACGGCAGTTGTGACAAAGGCTGCGGCGGCCTCATGGCCACGCCGCCATCGTTTGCGATGCGAACGCGGCCAGAGGCGGTCATTCGGAAGAGCCCCTTTGTGATTGCACCTGGTCGAGGAGCCCGCTCACAGCAGCGTGCAGTTCGGGCAGGTTCTCGTGCAACACCCGCCACACCTCGCCGTGGTTCAAGGCCGCGTAGCCGTGTACCAGCACATTGCGGAATGCGATCAACTGGCGATGCCTGGGAACGCGCCCTGCCAAGTCGGCATCTAGCCTGGCCAACTGCGACAAGGCTTCGCCGACATTCTGCAATTGCCGTTCGACCGCAGAGCGCAGCAGCAGATCTTGTTCGTAGCGTTCCGGCGTGGCATCGACGATGAACCCGAGGATGGCCGCACAGCCCTGCTGCATGTCCCACAGAAAGGCCGAGCGGTCGCGTTTCATCCGGCAAAGACCACCTGTCGATCGCGTTCGATGCTGGCCCTGACGTAGGGGTTCACGACGGAACCTTCAGAGATCAGATCAACGGGCCTGTCGAACAAGGCTTCCAACGCATCTTTCAGGTCGAAGTACGCATCGAGTGGACTGACGCTTGGGTCAGCTCCCAGATCGACCACGAAATCGATGTCACTGCGCGCTTCGTCAAAGTCGGTGCGCGCGGCCGAGCCGATCAGATCGAGCCGCTTGACGCCGCGACGCCGGCACAACTCGGCGAGTTGCTCGCGTCTGGTGGCGACGATCGGATGCATGCGCAAATTCTAGGCGCCAGCAATCAGGCCCACCAAACCCCCGCAGCCTACAGCCGCCAGACGCGATACCCCGCCTCGGCCAGTGCCTGGGCGTCGAAGCCGGCCTTGACGTCGATGAAGGCACCGCCCTTGACCAGCTTCTTGCCCAGGTCCTCGATGGTCAACGCCTTGTATTCCCGGTGCGCGACCGCCGCGACGATGGCGTCGGCGCGGGGCAGGTCGTCGAAGCGCTCGAGCTTGACGCCGTATTCGTGTGCCGCCTCCTCGGGCTCGGCCATGGGGTCGGTGACGTGGACGTCGACGCCGTAGCTCTGCAGCTCGCGGATGATGTCGATGACCTTGCTGTTGCGCAGGTCGCCGCAGTCTTCCTTGAAGGTCAGGCCCAGCACGTTGACCTTGGCGCCCTTGACGTAGCTGCCCGCGGCGATCATGTGCTTGATGGTCTGCTCGGCGATGAACTTGCCCATGCCGTCGTTGATGCGCCGGCCCGCAAGGATGACCTGCGGGTGGTAGCCCAGCATGTCGGCCTTGTGCGTCAGGTAGTAGGGGTCGACACCGATGCAGTGGCCGCCCACCAGCCCAGGCTTGAACTTGAGGAAGTTCCACTTCGTGCCCGCGGCTTCGAGCACTTCGGAGGTGTCGATGCCGATGCGGTCGAAGATGATCGCGAGTTCGTTCATGAGCGCGATGTTCAGGTCGCGCTGCGTGTTCTCGATCACCTTGGCGGCCTCGGCGGCCTTGATGCTGCTGGCGCGGTGCACGCCCGGGACGATGATCTTCTCGTAGAGTGCTGCCACCTTGGCGAGCGTGGCCGGGGAATCCCCGCTGACGATCTTCAGGATCTTGGTCAGCGTGTGTTCCTTGTCGCCGGGGTTGATGCGCTCGGGGCTGTAGCCGACGAAGAAGTCTTCCTTCCACTTCAGGCCCGATTCGCGCTCGAGCACGGGGA
>JADZCL010000131.1 GCA_020851615.1 Rubrivivax sp. | reverse complement strand
TCGGTCTGCAACTGCAGCCAGGTGCTGGCCACGCTGGCGACCAGGCTGGTCTGCGCGGCACGTGCTGCCTCTTCGCTGGCGAGGTAGCTGGCCAGTGCCGCGTCCTTGAGCGCTGCCACGCGGCCGAAGAAGTCCAGCTCCCAGCCGGCCACGCCCACGCCCACCGTGTAGAGCGAGTTCACCGAGGGGCCGTCGCTGCCGGCACTTGCATTGGGAGCCGAGCGCTGCCCGTTGAGTGCGGCGGCGACGCCCGGCAGTTGGTCGGCACGGCGGATCTGGTACTGCGCACGCGCCTGCTCGATGGCCAGCGTCACCCCGCGCAGGTCGCGATTGCCCTGCAGCGCCAGGCCGATCAGCTCGCGCAGTGCCGCGTCCTGCACGAAGTCCTGCCATGGCAGTTCGGCCGCTGCGCGTGTGCCCGCGCCAGCCACACCCGGCGCGGCTGTCGCTGGCCAGGCAGCCGGCACGGGCAAGGCCGGGCGTTCGTAGGTGGGCACCAGCGAGCACCCCGCAAGGGCAGCCGCCAGCGCGAGTGCAGCCGGGCGCGACAAGGAGGTGGCCTTCATGACGGATCCTTCGGGGGAACGGGCGCCGCGGCATCGCCGCCATCGCCTTCGGCATCGAGCGCACGGACCTCCGCCTCCGGCAGGCCCTGCTCGGCGTCGTGCAGGATGCGTGCGGCGGTGTCGCCGGCCATGCCGGCGTGCGCGGCGTGTTCGGCAAAGCGCTCGCGCTGGCGCGCCGAACCCTTGAAGACCCGGCGCACGACGACGAAGAACATCGGCACGAAGAACACGGCCAGCGAGGTACCGACCAGGATGCCGCCCATCACGCCGGTGCCGATGGCGCGCTGGCTGGCCGAACCCGCCCCGCTGGCGATGGCCAGCGGCAGCACGCCCAGCGTGAAGGCCAGCGAAGTCATGATGATCGGGCGAAAGCGCAGGTGTGCGGCCGCCAGCGCCGACTTCACCGCACTCATGCCCTGCGCCTGCAGGTCCTTGGCGAACTCGATGATCAGGATGGCGTTCTTCGCCGACAGGCCGATGATGGTGATCAGCCCGACCTGGAAGTAGACGTCGTTGGTCAGCCCGCGCCCGGTCACCGCCACCAGCACGCCCAGCACCCCCAGCGGCACGACCAGGATCACTGCCAGCGGGATCGACCAGCTCTCGTAGAGCGCCGCCAACGCCAGCACGACGGCAAGGATGGCGAAGCCGTACAGCACCATCGCCTGGTTGCCGGCGAGCTTCTCCTCGCGCGACTGCCCGGTCCATTCGAAGCCGAAGCCCTCGGGCAGACGGGTGGCCAGCTGCTCCATCTCGCGCATCGCGTCACCGGTGCTGTGCCCGGGCGCCGCACTGCCTGCGATGCGCATCGCCGGGTAGCCGTTGTAGCGGATGGTCTGCATCGCCCCGGTCACCCAGTGCGTGCGCGCAAACGCCGACAAGGGCACCGCCTGCCCGCGGCTGTTGAGCGCGGTGAGCTGCAGGATGTCCTCGGGCTGCATGCGCGCGGGCGCGTCGGCCTGCATGACGACACGCTGCAGGCGGCCGCGGTTGGGGAAGTCGTTGATGTAGGCCGAGCCAAGCGCAGTCGAGATCGCGTTGTTGATGGCCGCAAAGCCCACCCCCAGCGCTGCCGCCTGGTCACGGTCGATGTCGATCTGCAGCTGCGGCGCATCCTCGAGGCCGTCCGGACGCACGCCGGCCAGCACCTTGCTCTGCATCGCCATGCCCAGCATCTGGTTGCGCGCGGCCACCAGCGCCTCGTGTCCCTTGCCGGCGCGGTCCTGCAGGCGGAAGGTGAAGCCCGCGCTCACGCCCAGCTCCGGGATCGGCGGCGGGTTGAGGGCGAAGATGAAGGCGTCCTTGATGCCCGAGAGCGCGCCCATGGCGCGGCCGGCCACGGCGCCGGCGCTGTGCTCTGCGCCCTTGCGCTCGTCCCAGGGCTTGAGCGTGACGAAGGAGATGCCCGCGTTCTGCCCCTGGCCAGAGAAGGAGAAGCCCATCACGGCGACCATGCTCTGGACCTCGGGCTGCTGCAGCAGGTAGCCCTCGATCTGCTCGACCACGCGGCGCGTGCGCTCCTGCGTGGCGCCGGGCGGCAGCTGGATGTTGACCAGGACGTTGCCCTGGTCCTCCTGCGGCAGGAAGGAGGTCGGCAGCCGCATGTACAGCCAGCCCACCGCCGCCGCCAGCGCCACGTAGACCAGCATCAGCTTGCCCGCGCGCCGCAGCAGCCGCGACACCACGCCCTCGTAGGCGCGCGCCGCACGCGTGAAGCGGCGGTTGAACCAGCCGAAGAAGCCCCGCTTCTCGTCGTGATGGCCGGCAGCCACCGGCTTGAGCAGCGTCGCGCACAGTGCCGGCGTGAGCGACAGCGCCATGAAGGCCGAGATCGCGATCGAGACCCCCATCACCGTGGCGAACTGACGGTAGATGTTGCCGGTGGCGCCCTTGAAGAAGGCCAGCGGCACGAACACGGCAATCAGCACCACCGTGACGCCGATGATCGCGCCCGAGATCTGGCTCATGCCCTTGCGCGCGGCCTGCAGCGGCGGCAGCCCCTCCTCGCTCATGATGCGCTCGACGTTCTCGACCACCACGATCGCATCGTCGACGACGATCCCGATCACCAGCACCATGCCGAACATGGTGAGCACGTTGATCGACATGCCAAGCGCCAGCAGCGCACCGAAGGTCCCCAGCAGCGCCACCGGCACGACGATGGTCGGGATGATGGTGTAGCGCCAGTTCTGCAGGAACAGGAACATCACGAGGAAGACCAGCGCCACCGCTTCGAGCAGCGTTTTCACGACCTCGGTGATCGAGATGCGCACGAAGTCGGAGCTGTCGTAGGGGATGGTCCAGGTCACCGTCGCCGGGAAGAACTGCTGCAGCTGGGTCAGCCGCTCACGCACCGCCTTGGCGGCCGCCAGGGCGTTGCCCGAGGGCGAGAGCTGGACGCCGATGCCCGCGGCCGGCTTGCCGTTCAGCCGTGCCGATGAGCCGTAGTTCTGCGCGCCAAGCTCGATGCGCGCGACGTCCTTCAGGTAGACCGCCGCCCCCTTGCCGTCCGCACGCAGCACGATGCGCCCGAACTGCTCGACCGTGGCGAGTTGCCCGGGTACGACGACCGTGGCGGTGATGTCCTGCCCGGCCACGAGCGGCAGATCACCGATCGCGCCGCCCGAAACCTGCGCGTTCTGCTGGCTGATCGCCGCGGCCACCTCGGCGCTGCTGAGGTTGTAGCTGCGCAGCCGCGCCGGGTCGATCCAGATGCGCATGGCGCGCTCGGCCCCGAACAGCTGCGCCTGACCGATGCCCGGCAGCCGTTGCAGTTCGGGCACGATGTTGCGCGAGGCGTAGTCGGTCAGCTCGTTGATGTCGAAGCCCGGATCCGACGACGACAGCATCGCAAAGAGCAGGAAGTTCGAGCGCGACTTGTCCACCCGCACGCCTTGCTGCACCACCGTCGGAGGCAGGCGCGGCGTGGCCCGTGCCAGGCGGTTCTGCACCTCGACCTGCGCCAGGTCGACATTGGTGCCGGGCTCGAAGCTGATGGTGATCGAGCCGCTGCCGTCGGCCTGCGCCACCGACTCCATGTAGGCCATGCCCGGCGCACCGTTGATCTCGCGCTCGATCACGGCGAGCACCGCGTCCTCGAGCACCTGCGCGGAGGCGCCGGGGTAGAAGGTGCTCAGCACGATGGTGGGCGGGGCTACCGGCGGGTACTGGGCGATCGGCAGCTGGGTGATCGAGGTCAGCCCCAGCACCATGATGAAGAGCGCGATCACCCAGGCGAAGATCGGGCGCTCGATGAAGAATTTGGCCATGCGTCGGTCCCGCGGTGCTGCTCAGCGTGAGGCCGCCGAAGCGCCCGCTTGCGCCGCCGAAGCGGCCCCCGCTGCACCGGGCGCACCCGGCGGCGTGGTCGCCCCCCCCTGGGCCTTCGGGGGCGACCAGGGCACGGGCTTCACGACCTTGGCCCCCAGCATCAGCTTCATCGCACCCTCGACCAGCACCTGCTCGCCGGCGGCCAGGCCCTCGGTGACGATCCACTGGCCGTCCTTGACGCCTTCGATCTTGACCGGACGCGGGCTCACCTGGCCATCGGCGGCGACGACCAGCACGCTGTCCCCACGGCTGCCGCGCGTGACGGCCTGCTGCGGCAGCAGGATGGCGCCTTCGATGCGCGCCTGCTGCAGCCGTGCCCGCACGTACATGCCAGGCAGCAGCAGCCCACGCGGGTTGGGCACTTCGGCACGCAGGCTGACCTGGCCGGTGGCCGGATCGACCGTCAGGTCGGTGAAGAGCAGCCGCCCCGGCGTGCCGTAGGGCTGGCCGTTCTCGAGCAGGATCTCGACCCGCGCCGCCTCGGCCTGACCGGCGCGCGCAAGCTGCCCGGCCGCCAGCGCCTGGCGCAGGCGCAGCACCTCGTTGGCCGACTGCGTGATGTTGAGGTAGAGCGGGTTGATCTGCTGCACGACCGCCAGCTGCGTGCCCTCCTGCGCGCTCACGAGCGCACCTTCGGTGACCAGCGAACGACCGATGCGCCCGCTGATGGGCGCGCTCACCGTGGCGTAGCCGCGGTTGATGGTCGCCGTGCGCACCGCCGCCTTGCCCGCGGCAAGCTGTGCTTGCGCGACCTGCTCGGCGGCGACTGCGGCGTCGTACTCCTGCTGGCTGACCGCCTGCGCGGCCACCAGCGGCTTGTAGCGCGCGGCCAGCGCGCTGGCCTGCGCCAGCTGCGCCTGCGCCTGCGCCTGCGCCGCCTGCGCGCTCTGCAGCGCGGCGTCGTAGGGTGCCGGGTCGATCAGGAAGAGCGTCTGCCCCGCTCGCACGTCGCTGCCTTCGGTGAAGACGCGCTTTTGCAGGATGCCCGTGGCCTGGGCGCGCACCTGCGCCACACGCGAGGGCTCCAGGCGCCCGGGCAGCTCGCTGCCCAGCTCGACCGTGCCGGGCTTCACCGCCAGCACCGCCACCTCGGGCGGGGGCATCGCCCCGCCGGGGCCGCCCGGACCGCCCCCCCCGCCATCCCGGTTGCCGCACGCGGCCAGGGCCAGCACAGCCGCACCCAGAAGCACCCGGTGGCGCAGTGGCAGAAGGCGGTCAGCGAAGGGAACTGGCATGAAGGTGGCCTCGGAAACGAATCGGCGCCGGATTCTACATACATTCAAGGATGTATGTAATAAGATGGCGGATGTGCGGACACCGATGATGCGGTTGTCCCGGTCAAACCACCGACACCTCACGCGATAGCCCCAGGAACATGGCCAGACGCACCAAGCAGGCAGCACAAGTCACGCGCGAATCGCTGCTGGACGCCGCCGAGCGCGTCTTCCAGCAGCGTGGCGTCTCGCGCACCGCGCTCTCCGACATCGCCCAGGCCGCGGGCGTCACGCGCGGCGCGCTCTACTGGCACTTCAAGGACAAGGCCGCACTCGTCAACGCGATGATGGATCGCGTCACGCTGCCGCTGGGTGCACAGAGCGAGTCTGC
>JADZCL010000130.1 GCA_020851615.1 Rubrivivax sp. | reverse complement strand
TTCTTTCGCAAGATGGTTCGCTTCGTCGCGAACCCCGGCACCGACTGGACCGAGCTGAATTCGCGCCAGCCGGATGCCCGTGAGCTCGAGCTCGAGAAGTCCGAACTCAAGGCCATGATCGAGCGCAAGCGCCGCAACGACTTCGTGCGCAAGCGCGAGTTCGACATGCTGCGCAAGGTCCGCCGGGAGGGGCTGTCGCCCGAACAGCTGGCCGCGCTGGGCAGTTCGTCCCGGCTCGATGATTCGGACCTGCGCCTCTCCGGGGTCGACAGCAGCAGCGCACGCACCGACGTCGTGAAGGCCAAGATCGACGCCATCGAGCAGCAGATGGTGGGCGAGGCGGGCAGCGCACCGGCGGCTGCACCCGGCGCCGCAGCGCCGGCCGCACCCGCGGCGCGCCGACCGGTCTACTTCAATCCACCGACTCCGGGCCCGACGCCGGCAAGCTCTGCGGCACACACGCCAGGAGCCGCCCCCGACATCGACCTCGGCGCCGAGCTGGTCGATGATGGCGAGCCGCTGCCCCCGCTGCCGGCCCTGCCCGCGGACGAACCCGAGCTGCCGCCGGGCCCGCCGCCGCGCGCGGCGCCGGCGCCGGTCCAGATGGCCAGCGGGCTGCCGCCGCTGGCACCGATGTCGGTCTCGACCGCGCTGGACGCCATCGACTTCAACAACCCGCTTGCGGTCGAGGTCAGCGAGGTCCTGCACGACCCCGACCTCGACGAGGCCGTGATCGCCTTCGCCAACACCGACTTCACCACCTGCGAGCAGTCGCTGCGCCGCCTGACCGCGGCCGGCGGCACCCGCCACCAGCATGCCGAGACCTGGCTGGTGCTCTTCGACCTCTACCGGGCGACCGGACAGCAGGCGGCATTCGAGAGCCTTGCGGTCGAATACGCGCACCTGTTCGGCTGGTCGGCGCCGCAGTGGGTTTCGCTGCCGCGGCTGGTCGCCGAAGCCGTCGCGGCCGAGGCACCTGCTCCGGTCAAGGGGCCCTCGACGGTCGGCTGGGTCGCGCCTGCGGACCTGGGCGCCGAAGCCGTCGCCCGACTGCGCGCGCAGACGCTGCAGATGCCCCTGCCCTGGGTCTTCGACTGGGGCCCCCTGCGCCGCATCGAGACCGACGCCGCGCTGCAGTTGTCGACGCTGTTCCGGCTCTGGGCCGGGCAGGCGCTCGAGATGCGCTGGCTGTCGGGCGAGCAGCTGTTCACCGTGCTGCAGGACGCGGCTCCAACGGGCGTGCGCGACGCCGATCCCGCCTTCTGGATGACGCGCCTGGACGCCTTGCGCCTGGTCAACCGGCCCGACCAGTTCGACGAGTCGGCGATCGACTACTGCGTCACCTACGAGGTCTCGCCGCCGTCCTGGGAGCCCACGCGCTGCACCGTGCGCGTGAGTGGCTCGACGCTCTCGACCCAGCACCCGCACCAGTCGGTGCTGACTGAAGTCAACACCGGCTTCGTCGAGTCCAGCCTGCTCGACGACGGCAGCGGCGGCAACGCGCAGGTGGCGGCCGTCGAGCTCTCGGGTCAGCTGGCCGGCGACATCAGCGAGACGCTGCTGGCGCTGACCGAGGGCATGGGCAACGCGGCCACCGTCAGCGTCTCGTGCACACGCTTGATCCGCGTCGATTTCATCGCCGCGGGCGACCTGCTCAACTGGGTGCTGGCCCGGCAGGGCGAGAACCGCGCCGTGCACTTCATCGACGCGCACCGCCTGGTGGCGCTGTTCTTCGGCGCGATGGGCATCAACGAGCACGCCCGCGTGCAGGTGCGCAAGGACTGAGCAGGCCGCACGGCGCCACGCGTGGCCCAGCCCGTGACTGGCGTGGGCGATGAGCGCCGCGCTTGAAGCGCAGATGATGAACGCCGCGCTTGAAGCGCGGGGGGCCGCCCCCATCTGGAGACTCCCATGGAACCCTATCACGGCACCACCATCGTGAGCGTGCGCCGCGGCCACGAAGTCGCCCTCGGCGGCGACGGGCAGGTCACGCTCGGCGCCATCGTCGTCAAGGCCAGCGCACGCAAGGTCCGCAAACTGCACCGCGACCAGGTGCTGGCGGGCTTCGCCGGCGCCACCGCCGACGCCTTCACGCTCTTCGAGCGCTTCGAGGCCAAGCTCGAGAAGCACCAGGGCCACCTGGTGCGCGCAGCGATCGAGCTGACCAAGGACTGGCGCACCGACCGCGTGCTGCGCCGCCTCGAGGCCATGCTCGCGGTGGCCGACCGCGAGGCCTCGCTGATCATCACCGGCAACGGCGATGTGCTCGAGCCCGAGCACGGCATCGTCGCCATCGGTTCAGGCGGCGCCTACGCGCAGGCCGCGGCACGCGCGCTGCTCGAGCACACCACGCTGGGTGCCGAGCAGATCGTCAAGCGCTCGCTCGAGATCGCCGGCGACCTGTGCATCTACACCAACCAGCATCACACGGTGGAAGTCCTCGGATGAAGCACGACGCGCCGCTAGGCATGACCCCGCAGGAGGTCGTCTCCGAGCTCGATCGCCACATCGTCGGCCAGCACCAGGCCAAGCGTGCGGTCGCCATCGCCCTGCGCAACCGCTGGCGCCGCCAGCAGGTCGACGAGAAGCTGCGCGCGGAGATCACGCCCAAGAACATCCTCATGATCGGCCCCACGGGCGTGGGCAAGACCGAGATCGCGCGCCGGCTGGCGCGCCTGGCCGATGCGCCTTTCGTCAAGGTCGAAGCCACCAAGTTCACCGAGGTCGGCTACGTCGGCAAGGACGTCGACACCATCGTGCG
>JADZCL010000129.1 GCA_020851615.1 Rubrivivax sp. | reverse complement strand
TTGTGATGGAGTCCCGGCGGTACGGGGCCCGGGCTCCATCAGAGCTTTCCGATCAGCGCGTCATGCGTGCGACAACGTGAATCCAGGATGGTTCATTCTGCGCCCGTCGTCAGGTCGATGAGGACGGCGAAAGCGGTCTACTTCCACACCGATGGCGATGGCCGTACGCCGGTCATGATATCTGCCACGCTTCATGGACTGGTGCATCACAGGCCCGCAACGCGACACAGGCATGGCGCGATGACACGAGGCCGGCATGGCCGTCGCTGTCTGCGATGATCGATGTGATGAATCGCCACCTGTTGCTGCTGGCCTTGTGTCAGGGCCTGTTCCTGACCAACAACGTGACCTTCATCGCCATCAACGGCTTGGTGGGGCTGTCGCTTGCGCCCGCGGGCTGGATGGCCACCCTGCCGATCACGGCCTACGTACTCGGCTCGGCGATGGCCGCGATGCCGGTGGCCTGGATGCAGGCGCACTGGGGGCGGCGGCGCTCCTTCCAGGCTGGCCTGCTGGTGGCGATGCTGGCCTGCGCGATGGCTGCACTCGCGGTGTGGTGGCGCAGCTTCGGGCTGCTGCTGGCGGCCACGGTGACGGGGGGCTTCTACTCGGCCAACGCGGCCTTGTATCGTTTTGCGGGTCCCGAGCTGGTGGAGCCTGTGCACAAGGAGCGCGCGATCTCGCTCGTGCTCGCCGGCGGCATCATCGGCGGCGTGTTCGGGCCCAAGCTCGCGAGCTGGACACGGGGCGCGCTCGAGCTGCCATTTCTCGGCGCCTACCTGGCCTTGATCGGCGTCGCGGCGCTGGCGCTCATCGTCGTCTCGTGCGTGCGCTTCCCCACGCATGTGGCTCCGCTCAAAGGGGCCGACATCGGCCGGCCGGTGCTCGAGCTGGCGCGCCAGCCGATCTTCGTCATCGCTGTTGCGGCCGCGGCGCTGGGCTATGGCGTCATGAACCTGCTGATGGCCGCCACGCCGATCGCCATGCAGCAATGCGGCCTGCCCTTCGAGAACACCGCGCTGGTGCTGGAGTGGCATGTGCTTGGCATGTATGTGCCGAGCTTCTTCACCGGCCACCTCATCAAGCGAGTGGGGGTGCTGCCGGTGATGTCCGCTGGCGTGCTGCTGAACCTGGTCTGCGTGGCGGTGGCGCTCTCCGGCGTCGAGTTGACGCAGTTCCTGGTCGCGCTCTTCACGCTGGGCGTAGGCTGGAACTTCCTCTACATCGGCGGCACCACGCTGCTGACCGATACCTATCGCCCCGAGGAGAAGACGCGCGCGCAGGGGGCGATGGATACCTGTGTCTTCGCGACCATGATGGTGAGCTCCTTCGCCTCCGGTGCCTTGATCACGACGCGCGGCTGGACGCTGCTGAACCTGGGCTCGCTCCTGCCGCTGGCCCTGATCGCCCTCGCGCTGGTCTGGCTCGCGCGCCAGCGTCCGCTGCGCCCGGCGCCGGGCGCCTCACGGCCCTGACCGGCAGGCAGTGGCAGCGCCGCTTCACTGCGGCGGCAGGCCGAGCTTGTCGAGGAGGCCGTTGAGTTCCTCGAGCGAGCCGAAGGCGATCGCGACCTCGCCGCGCGAGCGGCGGCGGCCGGTTCCGCGCAGGCGGATATCGACCGCGGCGGTCAGGTGGTCGGCCAGCTGCTCCTCCAGGCGGGCGATGTCGCGCGGCTTGTCCTTCTGCGTGCGCAGCAAGGGGGCCTGGCGGCCGTTGCCCTGGCGTGCCGCGAGCTTCTCGGTCTCGCGCACGCTCAGCTTGCGTGCTGCGACCGTCTGTGCAGCCATCACCTGCTGCGCCGCGGGCAGCGACACCAACGCGCGGGCATGACCCATCTCGAGATCGCCGGCCATCAGCATCTGCTGTACCGGTGCGGCCAGGTGCAGCAGGCGCAGCAGGTTGCTGGTTGCGCTGCGCGAGCGGCCGACGGCCTGTGCCGCCTGCTCGTGGGTGAGCTTGAACTCATCGAGCAAGCGCTGCACACCCTGCGCCTCCTCGAGCGGATTGAGGTCTTCGCGCTGGATGTTCTCGATCAGCGCCATCACCGCGGCGGCCTCGTCGGCGACATCGCGCACGAGCACCGGCACTTCGGTCAGGCCCGCCAGCCCCGCGGCGCGAAAGCGCCTCTCGCCGGCGATGATCTCGTAGCGTCCGCCGGCCAGCGGCCGCACGAGGATGGGCTGCATGATGCCCTGGCTCTTGATGCTCTCGGCCAGCTCGTAGAGCGAGCCTTCGTCCATGCGCGTGCGTGGCTGGTACTTGCCGGCCTGCAGCAACGTCAGGCGCAGCGTGGCGGGTGCGCCCTGGCCGGCCGCGGGCGCGTCGCCGACCTTGGGGCCGAGCAGTGCTTCCAGGCCCAGCCCCAGGCCCTTGGGTTTCTTGGTGACCATGACGGCGGATTGTCCATGAGGGGATGGGCGCATGCCCAGACGGCAGTGCAGGCTGCAAAGGCCTGTGCCGCCGTCAGTGCAAGCGTGCCTGGCTTATGCTCAGACGCTTTGCAGCGCGCACGCGAGGTGCGGGAAGAGGGCAGCCATGGCGTTCAAGGTCTACGTCGACGGGCAGGAGGGCACCACGGGCCTGCGCATCCACGAGTATCTGGCGCGGCGCAGCGACATCGAGGTGCTGCGCATTGCGCCCGAACGGCGCAAGGACGCAACTGAGCGGGCACGGCTGTTGAATGCGGCTGACGTGGCGTTTCTCTGCCTTCCGGATGCTGCTTCGCGCGAGGCCGCCGCACTGGTCACCAACCCGCAGACCTGCCTGATCGATGCCAGCACGGCCTTCCGCACCGACCCGGCCTGGATCTTCGGGCTGCCCGAGTTGGCGCCGCAGCAGCGCGAGCAATTGCGGCAGAGCAAGCGCATCGCCAACCCCGGCTGTCATGCCAGCGCCTTCATCCTGCTGCTGCGACCGCTGGTCGACGCGGGCCTGGTGCCGGCTGAACTGCCGGTTGCCGCCACGTCGATCACCGGCTATTCCGGCGGTGGGAAGAAGATGATCGAGCAATATCAGTCTGTTCCGAAGGAGCATGCGCTCACTGCGCCGAGACCGTATGCGCTTTCGCTCGCCCATAAGCACGTGCCGGAGATGATGGCGCACACGGGTCTCACGGCACGCCCGCTGCTGTTGCCCGTGGTGGCCGATTTCTACAAGGGCTTGGCGGTTTCGGTGCCCCTGCATCGCACCCAGTTGCCGGGCAGCGCAACGCCCGAGGCGGTGCACGCCGCGCTGGTGCGCCGCTATGCGACCGAGCG
>JADZCL010000128.1 GCA_020851615.1 Rubrivivax sp. | reverse complement strand
TCCATCTCGAGTGCGGTCACGCCGACCACGTCGCCCGCGGCATCGCGGATCAGGTCCAGCGCCATCCATTCGACGAAGAACTGCGTGCGCGCCGCGACGTTGCGCTGGTAGAGCGTATGCAGCATCGCGTGGCCGGTGCGGTCTGCCGCAGCACAGGCGCGCTGCACGGGCTTCTCGCCGTAGTTGGCGGTGTGGCCGCCGAACGGGCGCTGGTAGATCGTGCCGTCGGGGTTGCGGTCGAACGGCATGCCGAAGTGCTCGAGCTCGTACACGACCTTGGGCGCCTCGCGGCACATGAACTCGATCGCATCCTGGTCACCCAGCCAGTCGCCGCCCTTGACGGTGTCGTAGAAGTGGTAGTGCCAGTTGTCCTCGGACATGTTGCCCAGGCTCGCCCCGATGCCCCCCTGCGCTGCAACCGTGTGCGAGCGCGTGGGGAAGACCTTGGTCAGCACGGCCACGTTCAGGCCGGCGTTGGCGAGCTGCAGCGAGGCCCGCATGCCGGCGCCGCCGGCCCCGACGATGACGACGTCGAACTTGCGCGTGGGAAGTTTAGCCATAGGGGTTCTCAAAGCCTCCAGAGCACTTGCAGCGCCCAGCCGGCACAGCCGACCAGCCAGACCAGGGCGCCGACCTGCAGCACCAGACGCAGGCCCACGGGCTTGACGTAGTCCATCCAGATGTCGCGCACGCCGACCCAGGCATGCCAGGCCAGTGAGACGATGACGACGAAGGTCAACACCTTCATCCACTGCGCAGCGAAGATGCCGGCCCACTTGTCGTAGCCCAGCGGGCCGGGCAGCAGCATCTGCACGAGGAGGACGACGGTGAACAGCGCCATCAGCGTGGCCGTGGCACGCTGGCTCATCCAGTCGCGCAGCCCGTAGTGCGCGCCGACGACCAGGCGCTTCGAACCAACCGGTTCCGACATGGTCCTTGCTCCTTCCAATCAGTAGAGGCCGAAGAGCCTGACGCCCAGCAGCACGGTCAGCGCCAGACTGGTCACCAGCGTGAAGGCGGCGGTCACGCGCCCCTGCTCCTTGCTGGTGGCGTGGGTGAAGTCCATGCGCAGGTGGCGCACGCCGGCGATGAAGTGGTGCAGGTAGGCCCACAGCAGCGCGAGCACCGCCAGCTTGACGACGATGCCCGGCACGAAGCCGATGCCGGTGTCGAAGACGGCGGCAAAGCGCTCGTAGGAGACCTCCGAGCTGAGGCTGTTGTCGAACAGCCAGATGACGAGCGGCAACAGCACGAACATCAGCGCGCCGCTGATGCGGTGCAGGATGGACACCCAGGCCGCCAGCGGCATGCGGTAGGTGACGATCTGCGTGATGTGGATGTTGCGAAAGACCGGGCGGGGTGTCTGGGCCATGCTTGTCGTCGCGTGTAAATCGGGCGATGGAATCGTCTGCGCCAGCGGCTCAACGCCCGTGCGCGCAGACGGCCGAACCGGGAAATTCTATTGCACCGCACATTGCACAACGCCTGCCTTACGCCCACCTGCAGCACTGACTTGGACCGGCCTTGATCGTCGTCATCAGCCGAGCTCGTTGCGGTAGTGAAAGCCGGTGGTGCGATAGAGCCCGCGCCGCAGCTCGACCGGCCGCTGGCCGTAGCTGAACGAGAGCCGCTCGACCAGCAGCAGCGGCGCACCAGGCGCCACCGCCAGCAGCACTGCATCGTCGGCCGCCGCCGCAATAGCCCGGATGCGCTCCTCGGCGCGCACCATGCGCACGCCATATTCGGCCTCGAAGAGCCCGTACATCGGGCCGCGCCACGCCGCGAGGCGGTCGGCCGTGAGACCCTTGAACAGCGCCCCGGGCAGCCAGATCTCGTCCAGCACGACCGGCTGTGCAGGTTCGCTCCCGGTCAGCAGCAGGCGGCGGATCTGCACCACGGCCTCGCCCGACTGCAGGCCCAGCGCGCGCGCCACCTCGGCGCCGGCGCGCATGCGGCGGCACTCGAGCAGGCGGCGCTGCAACCTCGCCCCGCCGCCATCATCGGGCGTCAGGCGCAGGAAACGGTACTGCGTACGCTCTTCGGCATGCGTGGCCACGAAGGTGCCCTTGCCCTGCCGGCGCACGAGGTGGTTCTCCTGCGCCAGTTCGTCGATTGCCTTGCGCACCGTGCCCTGGCTGACCTTGAGCCGTGCCGCGAGTTCAACCTCGCTCTGGATGGCCTCGCCAGGCTTCCATTCCCCGGCCTGCAGCCGCGACAGCAGCAGCGCCTTGATCTGCCGGTACAGCGGGCTGAACGCCGGCGCCTCGGGCGCACCCGCGTGGCGTGCCGGCGTGCCGACACGGGCAGCGGGGCGGGATGCGGCACGCGTACTCATGCCCTGATTGTGGAGCCAAGCCGTGGCACTTGTGTCTTACATAAGACATAAGAGATTGATCTGCAACGCGGACTTAGAATCCTGGCCATCCCCGTTCCGCATCCAGGAGAGCCTTCCATGAGCAAGAAACCCGTCCGAGTCGCCGTCACTGGCGCCGCCGGCCAGATCGGCTATGCCCTGCTTTTCCGCATCGCCGCGGGCGAGATGCTCGGCAGCGATCAGCCCGTGATCCTGCAGCTCATCGAAATCCCCGACGAGAAGGCCCAGAAGGCACTCAAGGGCGTGATGATGGAACTTGAGGATTGCGCGTTCCCCCTGCTGGCGGGGATGGAAGCGCACGGCTCGCCCGAGACTGGCTTCAAGGACACCGACTACGCACTGCTCGTGGGTGCGCGTCCGCGTGGCCCGGGCATGGAACGCGCGGACCTGCTCGCGGCCAACGCCCAGATCTTCACCGCCCAGGGCAAGGCGCTCGACAAGGCGGCCAGCCGCAACGTCAAGGTGCTGGTGGTCGGCAATCCGGCCAATACCAACGCCTACATCGCGATGAAGAGCGCCCCGAGCCTGCCGCGCGAGAACTTCACTGCCATGCTGCGCCTGGACCACAACCGCGCCCTCTCGCAGATCGCTGCCCGCACCGGCAAGCCGGTGGCGAGCATCCGCAAGCTCGCCGTCTGGGGCAACCACAGCCCGACGATGTATGCCGACTACCGCTTTGCCACAATCGACGGCGCCGGCGTCAAGGACATGATCAACGATGCCGTCTGGAACAAGGACGTCTTCCTGCCCACCGTCGGCAAGCGCGGCGCGGCCATCATCGAGGCGCGCGGCCTGTCCTCGGCGGCCTCGGCGGCCAACGCCGCCATCGACCACATGCACGACTGGGCGCTGGGCACCGGCGGCGAATGGGTGACGATGGGCGTGCCCAGCAACGGCGACTACGGCATCCCCAAGGACGTGATGTTCGGCTATCCGGTGACCTGCGAAGGCGGCCGCTACAGCATCGTGCAAGGCCTGCCGATCGACGAGTTCTCCAAGGCCTGCATCGACAAGACGCTGGCCGAACTGGTGGCCGAGCAGGACGGCGTCAAGCACCTGCTGTAGGACCCATCGTCCCGCACACGAGAAGGGGCCGCGGGCCCCTTCCTGCGTTCGATGGGTACGCATCACGCACACCGGCAACCGCGCTACGCTTGCGCAACCACGAACCCCCGCCCCTCCATGCCGGCCTCCACGCCCCTGCACCCACGCGCCGCGCTGTTCGACCCCGACGAGCGCACGGTGCCGCTGTTGCCGGTCTGCGACCATTACAGCGGGATCGAGGCGCGCATGCGCAAGAGCCTGCAGTTGCAGGCCGAAATGGGGCCGGTCTTCGACGTCACGCTGGACAACGAGGACGGCGCACCGGTGGGTGGCGAGGTCGAGCACGCGCACCTGATCGCCGAACTGCTGGCTGGCGCGGACAGCCGCTGCGGCCGCGTCGGCGTGCGCCTCTTGCCGCTGTCGCACCCGCGCTTTGCCGATGTGGTGGCAATCGTGCTTGCCGCAGCCCGTCGCCCGGCCTACCTGATGCTGCCCAAGCTGCGCAGTGCCGCCGAACTGCAGCGGGCGGCCGACGCGATCGACGCCGGGGGCGGCGGCCCCATCCCGCTGCACGCGCTGGTGGAGACGCACGGCGCGCTGCACGAGGTGCATGCGCTGGCGGCCCACCCGCGCATCGAATCGTTGTCCTTCGGGCTGATGGACTTCGTCTCGGCCCACCGCGGCGCGATCCCGCTCTCGGCCATGAGCGCGCAGGGCCAGTTCGAGCACCCGCTGGTGCTGCGCGCCAAGCTGGAGATTGCCGCCGCCTGCCACGCGCACGGCAAAGTGCCCTCGCACAGCGTGGTGACCGAGTTCAAGCGCAGCGGCGCGCTGCAGGAGGCCGCCGGGCGCGCGGCGCACCAGCTCGGCTATACGCGCATGTGGAGCATCCACCCGTCGCAGATCCGACCCATCGTCGACGCCTTCACGCCCAGCGCCGCGGAGATCGACCAGGCGATCGAAATCCTGCAGGCTGCGCAGGCGGCGCACTGGGCACCGATCCGCCATCACGACGTGCTGCACGACCGCGCTAGCTTCCGCTGGTTCTGGCTGCTGCTGGAGCGCGCGCACCGCACGTCGACGGCCGCGAATCCGCAGTTGCCCGCCGAGGTGCGCGCGGCCTGGTTCGGGCCGCAGGGCTGATACGTTCGGCTACCCACGCCGGCGCAAACCCGGCCAGAATCGCGCCCCAGGATCACGACCCCCGCAGCACTGCGGGCCAACCGGCGAGGAACCTGCCCGATGACTGCCATCCAGCGCCCGTGCATTGCCACCCTCACCGCCCTGGCGCTGTGCGTCGCTGCGGCCACCAGCGCACAGGCCCAGGCGACCAAGCCGCCGGCCAAGCGCAGCCTCAAGCCCGCAGCGGCGCTGGCGGCCATCGCGGCGTTGCCGGCTGCCACGGCAGAGCAACTCACCGCTGCGGCACGCGCCTTCTTCGGCAGCTATGCCTGCGAGTTCGGCCAGTCGGTCTCGGTGTCGACAAACGCGCAGCACGCGGGCTATATCGACGTGCACCACGGCAAGTCGCTCTGGACCATGAAGCCGGTGCTCTCGAGCACGGGGGCCTTGCGGCTGGAGGACGTGAAGGGCCGCGTCCTGATGCTGCAGATCGCCACCAAGTCGATGCTGATGGACACCGTGGTGGGGCGCCGCCTGATCGACGACTGCGTGCACGAGCAGCAGCGCCATGCCGCCCTGCCCACGCCGGGTCAGTCCCTGGGCATCGACCCGAACATGGCGGCGGCTGCGGCGGCACCTCCTGGGCTGGCGAGGGCTGCCGGGACCGATGCCGCCGGCGCGCCGGCGGTGGCAGCGGCCGCGGGCAGCGAGGCCCCACCCACCACCGCCCAAGTCACCCCCGCGACGCCCCGCTGAGGCGGCTGCGGGACTGCCGGCTGCGGTCGGCAGGCATGAGGGTTTTCCTGGATTTGGGCGATTCGGGTATGTACAATCGTTGCATACCTGATTGTTCATATCTCCCCTGCCACCCTGGGCAGGCGGCCAGGAGTCCCTGCCGATGGAAGCCACCGTTGCCGAACGCGGGCAGATCACCCTGCCCAAGGCTGTGCGCGATGCGCTCGGCCTGACCAAGGGCAGCAAGCTCAAGGTCGAACTGGAGAACGGCCGCATCGTGCTGCGCAAGGATGTCGGCGACGCGCTGTCGCGCCTGCGCGGGCGCATCAAGCTGCCCCCGGGCGTCACCACGGACGACATCATGCGCGAGCTGCGCGGGCGCGCCCCGGGCGACCCGTATCCCGCACCCCGCGCGCCGGGCGACAAGCCGTGATCGCCGTCGACACTGCGGTGCTCATCGACTACATCGGCGACGGCCCGGCGGCCGCACATGCCGAGAACGCGCTTCGCAGCGCCTTGTCGGCCGGTCCGGTGGTCGCCTGCGAGGTGGTGCTCAGCGAGGTCGTGGCCGGCCTTGGCCACAGCAGTGTCGTCATGGACACGCTGGAGGCCGTGGGCATCGCCTTCTCGCCGCTGGAGCCGCGCTCGGCCGTGCGCGCCGGCGAGATGCAGCGCCGCTACAAGGACCGGCTGCGCGGCACGACCCCGCCACGGCCCGAGCGGCGCAGCGTGCCCGATTTCCTGATCGGCGCTCACGCCTTGCTGCAGTGCCAGGGTCTGATCACGCGTGACGCGGGCTTCTTCCGCGACTACTTCAAGGGTCTCAAGGTCATCGTCCCGCAAGCCTGAGCCCCGACACTCCCTTCCCTGCCCGGGAACCCAACATTGCGCCCACAAGGAGCCACCATGCTTGCCGCCTACCGCCAACACGCCGCTGAACGCGCCGCACTCGGCATTCCGCCCCTGCCACTGGATGCCAGGCAGGTGGTCGACCTGATCGAGTTGATCAAGAACCCGCCTGCCGGCGAGGACGCCTTCCTTCTGGATCTGCTCACGCACCGTGTGCCACCCGGCGTGGACGACGCGGCCAAGGTCAAGGCAAGCTTCCTGTCGGCTATCGCCCACGGCGAGCTGAAGTGCAACCTGCTGAGCAAGGCGCGCGCCACCGAACTGCTGGGCACCATGGTGGGTGGCTACAACGTGCAGCCGTTGATCGAACTGCTCGATGACGCCGCCGTGGCGCCGCAGGCGGCTGCAGCGCTCAAGCACACGCTGCTGATGTTCGACTACTTCAACGATGTCGCCGCCAAGGCCAAGGCCGGCAACGCCAAGGCCGGCGAAGTGCTGCAGAGTTGGGCCGATGCCGAGTGGTTCACCAGCCGCCCGGAGGTGCCGGCCTCGATCACCGTCACGGTGTTCAAGGTCCCCGGCGAGACCAACACCGACGACCTCTCACCAGCGCCCGACGCCTGGAGCCGCCCGGACATTCCGCTGCACTACCTGGCGATGCTCAAGAACAGCCGCCCCGACGCCGCCTTCACGCCCGAGGAGGAGAGCAAGCGCGGACCGATTGCCTTCATCGAGGCGTTGAAGGAGAAGGGCCACCTCGTGGCCTACGTCGGTGACGTGGTGGGCACGGGCTCCAGCCGCAAGAGCGCCACCAACAGCGTCGTCTGGGCCACGGGGCAGGACATTCCCTTCGTGCCCAACAAGCGCTTCGGTGGCGTCACGCTGGGCGGCAAGATCGCGCCGATCTTCTTCAACACGCAGGAGGACTCCGGTTCGCTGCCGATCGAGGTCGAAGTCGGCGCGCTGGAGATGGGCGACGTCGTCGAGGTGCGGCCCTACGACGGCAAGATCGTGAAGAACGGCGCCGTGGTGGCGGAGTTCCAGCTCAAGAGCCAGGTCCTGCTCGACGAGGTGCGGGCAGGCGGACGCATCAACCTCATCATCGGTCGCTCGCTCACGGCGCGGGCGCGCGAGGCGCTGGGCCTGCCCACCGCCACCACCTTCCGCCTGCCACAGGCCCCCGCGGCGAGCAAGGCCGGCTTCACGCTGGCGCAGAAGATGGTCGGCCGCGCCTGCGGCCTGCCCGAAGGCCAGGGCGTGCGCCCGGGTACCTACTGCGAGCCCCGGATGACGACGGTAGGCAGCCAGGACACCACCGGCCCGATGACGCGCGACGAGTTGAAGGACCTCGCCTGCCTGGGCTTCTCGGCCGATCTCGTGATGCAGAGCTTCTGCCACACCGCCGCCTATCCCAAGCCGGTGGACGTGAAGATGCACCGCGAGCTGCCAGCCTTCATCAGCAGCCGCGGCGGCGTCAGCCTGCGCCCGGGCGACGGCGTCATCCACTCGTGGCTGAACCGGCTGCTGCTGCCCGATACCGTGGGCACCGGCGGCGACAGCCACACGCGCTTCCCGATCGGCATCAGCTTCCCCGCGGGCTCGGGTCTGGTGGCGTTTGCCGCCGCCACGGGCGTGATGCCGCTGGACATGCCCGAGTCGGTGCTGGTGCGCTTCAAGGGCCAGATGCAGCCTGGCGTCACCCTGCGCGACCTGGTCCACGCGATCCCGTACTACGCTATCAAGGATGGCCTGCTGACCGTGGCCAAGGCCGGCAAGAAGAACATCTTCAGCGGCCGCATCCTCGAGATCGAGGGGCTGCCCGAGCTGAAGGTCGAGCAGGCGTTCGAGCTCTCCGATGCCAGCGCCGAGCGCAGCGCGGCGGGCTGCACGATCAAGCTCAATCAGGAACCCGTCATCGAGTACCTGAAGAGCAACGTCGTGCTGATGAAGAACATGATCGCGCAGGGCTACCAGGACGCCAAGACCCTGGCACGGCGCATCGAGAAGGTCCAGGCCTGGCTGGCGGCGCCGCAGTTGCTCGAGGCCGACCGGGATGCCGAGTACGCCGCCGTGATCGAGATCGACCTGGCCGAACTGAAGGAGCCTGTCCTCTGCTGTCCCAACGACCCCGACGACGCCAAGCTGTTGTCGCAGGTGGCCGGCACCAAGATCGACGAGGCCTTCATCGGCTCGTGCATGACCAACATCGGCCACTTCCGCGCCGCGGCCAAGCTGCTGGGCGGTCAGCGCGACATCCCGACCAAGCTGTGGGTCGCGCCGCCGACCAAGATGGACCAGAGCGAGCTCATCAAGGAAGGGCACTACGCCGCCTTCGGCACCGCCGGCGCGCGCACCGAGATGCCCGGCTGCAGCCTGTGCATGGGCAACCAGGCGCAAGTGCGCGAGGGGGCGACGGTGGTCTCCACGAGCACGCGCAACTTCCCGAACCGGCTGGGGAAGAACACCAACGTCTACCTGGCATCGGCCGAGCTGGCAGCGATCGCCTCGCGTCTGGGCCGCATCCCGAGTGTGGCGGAGTACCACGAGGCGATGGGGATCATCGTCAAGGACGCCGCCAGCGTCTACCGCTACATGAACTTCGACCAGATCCCCGAGTACGTCGAGGCGGCAGGCACGGTCGGGCATTGAAGCCTGACGCCGTGCAAAACAGGCCGACGGCCCGCTGCGGCGGGCCGTCGGCCTGTGTGCGTGCGATACGGCTACTGCGGCGGGGCGGCGCTCAGCGGCCGGGCTCGGAGGCCGGGGCGGCGGATGCGGGATCGGTATCGGCACCCGCGTCCGCCCCTTGGGCATCACCTGCGGGCTGCGCCTGGCCGGTGGCCTTGCGCTGCGCCTTCTCCTCCTTCTTGCGCTTCTTCTCCAGCTCGCGCTGGCGCTTCTCGAATGCGTAATTGGGTTTGGCCACGGGCAGTCCAGTTCAGGCAGGCAATGCGCAACGATACCCCAGCCACGACGACGGCGTCCGCGGCCAACCGGCGCGGCGTCGCCTACATCTGCGCGGCGATGGTCTTCTTCGTCGCCAACGACGCGTTGATGAAGGCGCTCGGCCAGGATCTCGGCCTGGCGCAGATGATCTTCCTGCGCGGCCTCGTCACGCTCGCACTGCTACTGGCCGTGGCACACGCCACCGGCGCCACGCGCCGGTGGGTCCGCCTGGCCGACCGGCCGGTGCTGCTGCGCGCGGTGCTGGACGCTGTGGGCACCCTGCTCTACCTGCTGTCACTGATGCATCTGCCACTGGCCAATGCCACGGCGATCAATCTCTCGGCACCCCTGATCATGGCGCTGGCTGCCGTACTGCTGCTTCACGAGCGCGCCGGGCCCTCACGCTGGCTGGCCATCACCGCAGGCTTCATCGGCGTGCTGCTCGTCATCCAGCCGCGTGCGGCAGGCTTCAATGCCTGGGCCCTGGTGTGCCTGGCAGCCACCTTCGCGCATGTCGCACGCGAGCTGTGCACGCGCCGCATCGATCCTGCCGTGCCCTCCATCCTCATCACCGTGGCCAGTGCGATCGCCGTCCTGGCCATGGCGGCCCTGGCGCTGCCACTGGACGGCTGGCGACCGCTGAGCGCGCTGCAGCTCGGCCAGCTCGCGCTGGCCGCCACGCTGCTTGCCGGGGGCTACTTCTGCGTCGTCAACAGCATGCGCCACGGGGAGATGAGCGTGGTCGCGCCCTTTCGCTACGTCGGCCTGCTGGTGGCGGTGCTGCTGGGCTGGGTCGTCTGGCGCGAGGCGCCCAATCCGCTGGCCTGGAGCGGCATCGCGCTGATGGTCGGCAGCGGACTCTTCCTGATGCTGGAAGGCCACGTCCGCCGCATGCTGGTCGCAGCCCGCCCTTGACCGCAGCGCGGCGGGCGGCGCGCCCCGTCAGGGCCGGCGTGCGTTACGCCCCAGCAGCAGCCACAGCAACACGGCGCCAAAGGTGGCCGTGCCGATGCCACCGAGGGTGAAGCCGCCAAAGCGCAACGTGTAGTCGCCAGTGCCCAGCACCAGCGTGATCGCCGCCACCACGAGGTTGCGATTGTCGGAGAAGTCGACCTTGTTGTCGACCCAGATCTTGGCCCCGGCGATGGCGATCAGGCCGAAGACAACGATCGACACGCCGCCCATCACCGCCAGGGGAATCGCCTGGATCAGCGCCCCGAACTTGGGGCTGAAGCCCAGCAGGATGGCAATCAGCGCGGCCACGACAAAGACGGCGGTGCTGTAGATCTTGGTGGCGGCCATCACGCCGATGTTCTCGGCGTAGGTCGTGACCCCGGTTCCGCCCAGCGACCCCGAGACCATCGTCGCCACGCCATCGCCAACGAAAGCGCGGCCGATGTAGGGGTCCAGGTCGCGCCCGGTCATCGCGCTCACGGCCTTGATGTGCCCCAGGTTCTCGGCCACCAGGATGATCGCCACGGGTGCGATCAGCAGCATCGCGCTGGTCTGGAACACCGGCGCGGTGAAGTTGGGCATGCCGATCCACGCCGCCCGCGCGATGCCCGAGAAGTCGATTGGCGTGCCCAGTCCCAGGCCGTTGGTGAGCACGGCGTAGACCACGCTTGCGAGAAACAGGCCCACGAGGATCAGCAGCCGCTGTGTCATGCCGCGCGTGAACACCGCCACGAGTGCCACGCAGACGAAGGTGACGCCCTGCATCCAGGCATCAAAGGAGGTCGGCGCCATGTTCTTCACCGGCAGGCCAGCAAGGTTCAGGCCGATCACCGCGACCACGGCGCCGGTGACGACGGGGGGCATCAGCCGCTCGATCCAGCCGGTTCCGGTGGCCATCACGACCGCACCGATCAGCGTGTAGAGCGCCCCGCAGGCGATGATGCCGCCCAGGGCCACGGCCAGGTTGGCATTGGCGCCCTTGCCTGCGTAGCCGGTGGCCGCGATGACGACACCGATGAAGCCAAAGCTCGAGCCCACATAGCTCGGCACCTTGCCACCGACGACGACGAAGAAGATGAGCGTGCCGATGCCGCTCATGAGGATCGCCAGGTTGGGATCGAAACCCATGAGGATCGGCGCCAGCACCGTCGCGCCGAACATCGCGATCACGTGCTGCACGCCCATCGCACTGGTCTGCGGCCAGGGCAGCCGCTCGTCGGGTGCGACGACCACGCCCGGTTCGGCGCGCACCTCGCGCCAGCTCCACATCGAGCCCATTGCTGTCTCCTCCTCGTTATGCGGCACAGGTGCCGGCTGGGCGCGGAGTCTAGACCGGCGCCGCCAGCGCCGCATCCGGGGCGATCGCCATGCCGTAGGCACGCAGCGCCTGCAGCAAGGCTGCTGCGCGCGCATCGGCCTGAGCGTCCGCCTGTGCTTCCAGGGCGGCCAGGCGTGCAGCGTAGTGCGCCAGGGTGAGCGCACCACCGGTGCCGCCGTGCAGGCGCGCCGCACAGTGGCGCTGCCAGCGCGTGCGCTCCTCGGCGCCAAGCGTCTGCGGCGCGTTGCGCGCGCGCCAACGGAACAGCAGCTCGGGCAGGCGCTCGTCGTCGAACGCCGGGTGACGCTCAGCCAGTTGCTCCGGTGTCAGGCCGCGCAGGCGCTGCAGCGTGCGGCGATCCTCGTTGCCGATCAGGCCGCCGTACAAGTCCTCATCGACATCGACCTCGGCAGCCAGCGGCGGCCGTGCGTAGACGGCCGGCCACAGC
>JADZCL010000127.1 GCA_020851615.1 Rubrivivax sp. | reverse complement strand
GCGCTCAACCGGGAAATCGAGTCGTTCAACAACCGCACCATTCGCGGCGTGATCCAGACCGATGCGGCGATCAACCCCGGCAACTCGGGGGGGCCACTGCTCGATTCGGCCGGGCGGCTCATCGGCGTCAATACCCAGATCGCAAGCCCAAGCGGCGCCAGCGCCGGCATCGGCTTCGCGATTCCGGTGGACGAGGTCAACCGCATCGTCCCACGCCTGATCCGCGACGGCCGCTTCGTGCGCCCGACCCTGGGCATCAGCGCCGGGCCACAGGCGCTGCAGCAGGCGCTCAGGCTGCCCCGGGGCGTCGTGCTCGTCGATGTCGGGCGCGGCAGCGCGGCCGAGCGTGGCGGCCTGCAGCCGTTTCGGCGCGGCACGCGCGGGGAGATCGTCGCCGGTGACGTGATCACCGCCATCAACGACAAGCCGGTCGAGGATCTGGACGAACTGCTCGAGCAGCTCGAGCACCATCAGGGCGGCGACAGCGTGACCCTCACCCTGTGGCGTGCCGGCCAGGTGCGCAAACAGGCTGTCGTTTTGGGCAACCCGGAGTGAGCCGGCTGCACCGTTTGGCGGTCAGCGTTGCGCCAGCCGCATCATCAGGCGCATGTACTCGAGCTTGGCGTTGAGGTCGGCGAGCTGGTCGCGCAGTTCGACCCAGGCGGCCAGCCGCTGCTGCAGCGGGTGGCCAGGCGGCAACGGCGGCACCGCAGTCACCGGGACGGCGGCCACCGGGGGCAGAGGCTTGGGGCTGGACATGGCAGGCAGGCTCCGACGCAGACTGAATTGCGGGCAATGGTCCGCCCGTCCCCGCACCGACGCAACCCCGCAGCCCCGGGGGCAGCCACCCGGGTCGTGACCCGGGGTCCGTTCAGGGCTGCGCCAGCTGGCGCAGGGCGTGCAGCATCGCCTCGCACGAGGCCAGCTGCGCCAGGCTGACGTACTCGTCGGCCTGGTGCGCCTGGTCGATGAAGCCCGGCCCGCACACGACGGTCGGAATGCCGGCACGCTGGAAGAGGCCGGCCTCGGTGCCAAAGCCCACCAGCGTCGTCTCGCGCGTGGACAGCAGCCGCCGCACCAACTGCACCGCCGCGTCGTCGGCTTGCGCGCCGAACGAGGGCATCGAGCACAGCGCCTCGAATCGAATGCCGGTGGCCGGGTCGATGGCCTGCATCGCCGGCTCAAGCGCCCGCGCGCAGGCCACGAC
Organism: Rubrivivax sp.; assembly: GCA_020851615.1. GTDB lineage: Bacteria > Pseudomonadota > Gammaproteobacteria > Burkholderiales > Burkholderiaceae_C > Rubrivivax. The sequence goes on along the minus strand of JADZCL010000127.1, from coordinate 1,694 downwards.
CTCGGCCTGCAACGCCTCGACGTCGGACCCGGGCACATCCCGGAACTCGTAGTTGAAGCGGCAGTCCTGCGGGATCACGTTGTCGGCGATGCCCCCCTCGATCACGCCGACCGCGGCCGTGGTGAACGGCGCCTCGAAGCCCGGCCGGAATGGCCCCTGCGTGCGCAGCCGGCCGGCCATCTCCACCAGGTGCACGATCACCTGTGCGGCGCTCTCGATCGCATTCACGGCCTTGGGCGTCTGCGACGAATGCGCGGCATGACCTCTGACCCTGCAGCACCAGCGGTGCACCCCCTTGTGCGCCAGAGCCGGCACCATGCCGGTGGGCTCACCGACGATGCAGTGCGTGGGTGCCAGGCCGGCGTCCTTCAGGTCGGCAATCAGATGCCGGGCCCCAAAGCCGCCCACCTCCTCGTCGTAGCTGAACGCGAAGTGCACCGCAAACGGCAGATCGGCCTCCAGGAAGGCCTGCGCATGCGCCACGCACAGGCCGATGAACGCCTTCATATCCGCACTGCCGCGGCCGTAGAGGCGTCCGTCGCGCACCTGCCCGCCAAGCGGATCGACCGTCCAGGCCTGCCCGGCCCAGGGCACCGTGTCGGTGTGACCGGAGAGGATCACCCCGCCGGGCTTGCCCGCGCCGAGCGTGGCGAAGAGATTGGACTTGCGCCCGGCATCGTCGTGCGTAAGCCGGATCGGCACCGCCAGCGTGCGCAGGTGATCGGCGATCAGCTCGATCAGCGGCTGGTTCGACTGCTCGCTGATCGTGCTGATGCGCACCAGTCGCTGCGCCCAGGCCAGCGCTGGCGCGGAAACGGAGTCGGGCGAAGAGGCTTGCATCATGCAACGATGCTAGCGTCATCGTCGCCGCGGGCTAACATCGGCGCCCAGGGAAGGACCGAGGAGGCCACCGATGCCCGTCATCGTGATCGCCAACCCCAAGGGCGGCGTGGGCAAGAGCACGCTGGCAACCAACGTCGCCGGGCTGCTGGCGCGCCAGGGCCACGGCGTGATGCTGGGCGACATCGACCGCCAGCAGTCGGCACGCCAGTGGCTGGCGCTGCGGCCACCGCAGCTACCGCTGATCCAGGGCTGGAAGATCGACGGCCGCGTCGTGCGCCCGCCCAAGGGCGCCACACATATCGTCCTGGATACCCCGGCGGGCCTGCACGGCCAGGCGCTGGAGGCGGCACTGACCATCGCCGACCGCCTGCTCGTGCCTCTGCAGGCGAGCCTCTTCGACATCCAGGCGACGCACGACTTCGTGCATGCGGTACGCGCACACCCACGCGGGGCACAGATCGCGCTGGGCCTGGTCGGCATGCGGGTCAGGGAACGCACGCAGGCCAGCGAGCGGCTGCAGGAATATCTGGCCACGCTGCCGCTGCCCGTGCTCGCATGGCTGCGCGACACGCAGAATTACGTGCAGCTTGCCGCCCACGGCCTCACGCTGTGGGACGTGGCGCCAAGCCGCGTCGAGCGCGACCTCGAACAATGGCAACCTTTGAAGGAATGGCTCTCCCGATGAACCAGTACGACCGATTGCAGGATCTCGCTGCCCTGGTGGGCAGCACGCTGGGTACGAGCGACTGGGTCCTTGTCGACCAGCAGCGCATCGACCTCTTCGCGCAGGCCACCGGCGACCATCAATGGATACACATCGACCCGGTGCGGGCGGCCAAGGGGCCCTACGG
>JADZCL010000126.1 GCA_020851615.1 Rubrivivax sp. | reverse complement strand
CGGGCACGGCAATGGCTGGCGGCGCCTCAGCCACGCGCGTCGATTTCGCGGTGGCGCACCAGCGTCGTCTGCCGGCCCTGGAAACGGCGCGCCAGCATCTCCACCGCGTACACCGAGCGGTGCTGGCCGCCCGTGCAGCCGATGGCCACCGTCAGGTAGCTGCGCTGGTCCTCCTCGAAGGCGGGCAGCCAGCGGGAGAGGAAGGCCTCGATCTGCTCCAGCATCGCCACCACCTCGGGCTGGATCTCGAGGTAGGCCGCCACGCGCGCGTCGCGGCCGGTGAGAGGGCGCAGCTCGCGGATGTAGTAGGGGTTGGGCAAGACGCGTACATCGAAGACGTAATCGGCATCCAGGGGCACGCCGTGCTTGAATGCAAAGCTCTCGAACACCAGCGTCAGCCGCGCATCGCGCGCGCCCACCAGCGAGCGCACCCAGCTGCGCAGCAGCGCAGGGCGCAGCTGGCTGGTGTCGATCACGGTGGATACGGTGCGCAGGTCGGCGAGCAACTCGCGCTCCAGTTCGATGGCCTCGACCAGCGCATGTGCGGAAACCGCGGCATCGGCCAGGGCCGACAATGGATGCGGCCGGCGCGACTCCGAGAAGCGGCGCACGAGCGCATCGGTGCTCGCGTCCAGGAACAGCGGCCGCACATGCAACCCCTCGTCGCGCAGTTGCCGGATCAGTGGCGGCAGCACCGGCAGCGAGGTGGCGGTGCGCACGTCCACCGCCACCGCAACGCGGTGCGAGCGGCGCTCATGCTCCAGCTGAATGAAGTCGCGCAGCAGCTCCGGGGGCAGGTTGTCGACGCAGAAGAAGCCGGCGTCCTCGAGCGCGTGCAGCGCAACCGACTTGCCCGAACCCGAGATGCCCGTGATGAGCACGACCTCGTCGCGCGCGGGCAAGCCATCGAATGCAGCCCACTCGGTCATTCCGCCTCCCGGGCGCCGTGCGCCAGCATCGCCTGCGCATGCGCCGTGCCCGACAGCGATTCGCCGCCGAGCATGCGCGCCACCTCGGCCACGCGCGCCTCGCCGGCCACGGCGCGCAGCTCGCTGGCCGCCGCGCCGCCGACCTGTGCCTTGCTCACCACCAGGTGGTGGTCGGCGCAGGCCGCGACCTGCGCCAGGTGCGTGACCGCCAGCACCTGGCTCGTGCGACCCAGTTGCTTCAGCAGGGCGCCCACGCTATCGGCCACGGCGCCGCCGACGCCGCTGTCGATCTCGTCGAAGACGAGCGTTGGCAAGGCCGTCGTACGCGCGCCGCCGCGACTGGTCGCAATCGCCACCGCCAGCGCCAACCGGGACAGCTCGCCGCCCGACGCGACGCGGGCCAGCGCACGCGGCACGCTGCCGGCGTGCCCGGCCACGCGCAGTTCGACCCCCTCGAGGCCGTAGGACTGCAGCTCCTGTTGCGGCAACAACGCGACCTCGAAACACCCGCCGGCCATGCCCAGCGTCTGCATGAGCTGCGTGACGGCAGCCGCCAGCGGCGCGGCCGCACGTGCCCGCGCAGCGCTGACCCCCTGGGCTTCGCCGCGGCAGACCGCCTCGGCACGCTGCGCGGCGTGTTCCAGCGACTCCAGGTCGGCCGCGGCATCCAGCGCCTGCAACTCCTGCTGCCACGCGGCCTGCAGCGCAGGCAGCTCGGCCGGCGGACGCCGGTAGCGACGCGCCAGCTGCACCCAGGCCGAAAGCCGCGCGTCGAGTTCAGCCAGCCGCGCCGGGTCGGGCTCGCGACGGCCGAGGTAGGCATGCAGGGAATGCGCCGCATCCTGCAGTTGTGCCTGTGCCGCACGCAACACCTCGGTGACGCCCTGCACATCGGCATCGAACCGTGCCACGTCGTTGAGCGCATCGACGGCGCGATCGAGCAGCGCATCAGCCGCGGGCTCGCCCTCGGCCAGCACATCCAGCGCACTGCGGGCCGCGTCCAGCAAGGCCTGGCCATGGGCCTGACGCTGGTGCTCAGCGTTCAACTCGTCCCACTCGTCGGCGCCGGGAGCAAGCCGCTCGATCTCACCCAGCTGCCAGGCCAGGCGCTCGCGCTCGCGCTCCAGGCCGTCGCGCCGGCCGCGCGCGTCTTCCAGCGCCGACAAGGCCGCGTGCCAGGCCTGCCAGCGCGCGGCCAGGCGCGCGGCGTCCACCCCAGCCTGCGCGTCGAGCAAGGCACGCACGGCGGCTGGCCGCGTCAGACCCTGCCAGGCGTGCTGGCCGTGGATGTCGACCAGATGCTCGGCCAGCTCGCGCAGCTGCGCCATCGTGGCCGCACTGCCGTTGATCCACGCGCGGCTGCGGCCCTGCGCGTCGACGGTGCGGCGCAGCAGCAGCGTGCCCTCGCCGGCATCGAAGCCGCCTTCCTCCAGCCAGCCCGCAAGGCCTGCGGGCAGTTCGAACTCGGCGCTGACCTCGGCGCGCGCCGCCCCCTCGCGGACGAGACTGGCGTCGGCACGGTTGCCCAGCGCCAGTTGCAGGGCCTCCACGAGGATGGACTTGCCCGCACCGGTCTCGCCGGTCAGCACCGTGAAGCCGGCCTCGAGCACCAGCTCGAGATGGCGCACGAGCACGACGTCGCGGAGTTGCAGCCGGCGCAGCATGAGGTGCCCGTGGCCGCGCCGCTAGACCACGCCTTCGTACCAGCGCAGCTTGCGGCGCAGGGTGGCGTAATAGCTCCAGCCGCGCGGGTGCAGGAAGCGCGCCTTGTGCGCCGAGCGCCGTACGTGCACCCGGTCGCCATGCAGCAGGCTGGCGATGCTGTGCATGTCGAAGTTGGCCGAGGCGTCGCGCCCGGCGACGATGGTGATGCGGATTTCGCCGGTGTCGGGCAGCACGATCGGGCGATTGCTCAGCATGTGACTGGCGATGGGCACCAGCACCCAGCCGCCGATGTCCGGGTGCAGGATGGGTCCACCCGCCGACAGTGCGTAGGCCGTGCTGCCGGTGGGCGTGGCGACGATCAGGCCGTCGGCCCGGATGTTGGCCACGAAGTCCTCGTCGATGTCGATGCGCAGCTCGACCATGCTCGCCGTGGCCCCACGCGAGACGACCACATCGTTGAGCGAGAGCCCGTCGAAGAAGGGCTCGCCGTCGCGCCAGACCTGGCTCTCCAGCATCGAGCGGCGCTCCTCCTCGTAGTCGCCGGCGACCATCGAGCGCAGCGCATCGCGGTACTGGCCCTGGGGCACGTCGGTGATGAACCCCAGCCGGCCCTGGTTGATGCCCACCAGCGGCAGGTTCTGCCGCGCCACCTGGCGCGCGATGCCAAGCATGGTGCCGTCGCCGCCGACGACGACGCACAGGTCGCAGCGCTGGCCGAGCTCGGCGATCGGCACGGCGTCGAAATCGGCCACGCCGGTGGCCAGCGCCGTGTCGTACTCGAAGGAGACGTCCATGCCCAGGCCGACCAGGAAATGCGCCAGCTCCTCCAGCAGCGGCCGAATGCCGTGTGCCTGATACTTGCCGACGATCGCGGCATGGCGAAAGCGCTTCGACATGGTGCGCGGCATTAGACCATAGGGGTCGCGCGGGAACGGCCCCCGACGCAGCGGCTGCGCGCGTCTCGCACGCGCAGCTGCGTTCGTACAATCGACCGCATGCTGGACGATCGCGCCAAGACGCTGCTCAAGGCCCTGGTTGAGCGCTACATCGCCGACGGCCAGCCGGTGGGTTCACGCACCCTCTCCAGGGCCTCGGGCCTGGAGCTCTCGCCGGCAACCATCCGCAACGTGATGGCCGATCTGGAGGAGCTGGGCTTGATCGCCAGCCCGCACACCAGCGCCGGGCGCATCCCCACCGCACGCGGCTACCGGCTCTTCGTCGACACCATGCTGACCACGCGGCCGCTGGAGCTCGGCGAGCTGGCACGGCTGTCACCCGAGGTCGCAGCCACGCACCGCCCGCTGCACCCCGACCAGCCGCAGCGCGTGATCGCGCAGGCCGCGCAGATGCTGTCGAATCTCTCGAGCTTCGTGGGCGTGGTGACGGCGCCGCGCAAGGCCAGCGTCTTCCACCACATCGAGTTCCTGCGCCTGTCCGAGCATCGCGTGCTCGTGATCCTCGTCGCCCCCGACGGCGACGTGCAGAACCGCGTCATCGTCACGGCGCGCGACCACACCCAGGCCGAACTCGCCGAGGCCACCACCTACCTCAACAGCCACTACGCGGGCCTGACCATCGAAGAGGTGCGCGAGCGACTCAAGCACGAGATCGAAGCCCTGCGCACCGAGATCGCCACGCTGATGCAGGCCGCCGTGCAGGCCGGCAGCGAGGCCCTGGCCGAGAGCAGCGACCACGTCGTCGTCAGCGGCGAACGCAACCTGCTGGGCGTGCAGGACTTCGGCAACGACCTCGGCAGCCTGCGCCGCCTGTTCGACATGTTCGAGCACAAGACCGAGCTGATGCGCCTGCTCGACACGTCCAGCCGCGCCGAAGGCGTGCGCATCTACATCGGCGGCGAGAGCCAGGTCGTGCCCTTCGAAGAGCTCTCGGTCGTCACCGCGCCCTACGAAGTCGACGGCCGCGTCGTCGGCACGCTGGGGGTCATCGGCCCCACCCGCATGGCCTACGAGCGCATGATCCAGATCGTCGACATCACCGCCCGTCTGGT
>JADZCL010000125.1 GCA_020851615.1 Rubrivivax sp. | reverse complement strand
GCGCCGGCACGCCCACCACCAGGGCAAACGCCGGCACGTCGCGGCTGACGACGGCGCCGGCGCCGACGAAGGCGTGCGCGCCGATGGTGGTGCCGCAGACGATGGTGCAGTTGGCGCCCAGCGTGGCGCCGCGCTGCACCAGCGTGCGCCGGTACTCGTGCTTGCGCGGCACCGCCGAGCGCGGGTTGTGGACGTTGGTGAAGACCATGCTCGGGCCGCAGAAGACCTCGTCCTCGAGCGTCACGGCGTCGTAGACCGAGACGTGGTTCTGGATCTTGACGTGGTCGCCGATGCGCACGTCGTTGCCGACGAACACGCCTTGCCCGAGCGAGCAGTGTGCACCGATGCGTGCGCCGGCACAGACGTGCGCGAAGTGCCAGACCTGCGTGCCCTCGCCGAGCTGCGCGCCAGGGTCGACGATGGCGCTGGCGTGGACGACCGCGGCCATCAGAACACCAGCGGCAGGCCCACGCGCACGCCGTCACGCGCGCTGCGGTAGGCGGCGATCACGACTTCAAGCGAGCGCAGGCCCTCGTAGCCGTCGACTTCGGCGCTGGCCTGGCCGCGCAGCGTGCGGATGACGTTGTCGTAGTAGAGCGGGTGGCCGGGGCCGTAGACGCTGGCGGTGGCGTAGCTGGCTTGGCCGACCTGCGCGTCGTCGGGGTGCGCGTCGGCGAACTCCCAGTGCTCGATGCGGTTGACGGCCACGCCGCCCACGCGCACCGTGCCCCGCTCGCCCAGGATGGTGATGCTGCCCTCGAAGTTCCTGCCGTGCGTGAGCATGGTGACGTTGATCGACGCCAGGCCGTTGCGGCGCAGGCGCAGGCCCATGACGCCGGTGTCCTCGGCCTCGATGTCGCGCGCCAGGGTGGCGGTATAGGCGTGCACGCTGTCCACCGGGCCGACCAGCCAGTCGACCATGTCGACGTAGTGGCTGGCCTGGTTGAGGAAAGCCCCACCGTCGAGGTCCCAGCGGCCGCGCCAGGGGGCATCGTCGTAGTAGCTCTGCGGGCGCGTCCAGAAGACGTTCACCGTGGTCAGGTAGATGGCCCCGAAACGGCCGCCGTCGACCGCGGCCTTCAAGCGCTGCAACGTCGGGTTGAGGCGGTTCTGCTTGACGACGAAGAGCTTGACGCCGGCCTCGCGGCAGGCGCGCACCATCTGCATGCCTTCGTCCCACTTGGTGGCCATGGGCTTTTCGGTCAGCACGTGGCGGCCGGCCTGCGCCGCGCGCACGGCCTGGCGCGGGTGCAGGCCACTGGGGGTGGCCAGCACGATCACGTCGGCGTCGCAGCCCACCAGCAGCGCGTCCAGCGAAGAGAAGCCGCGCGCGCCAGTCCCGGCCACCGCGGCCTCCAGGGCCGCCTGGCGGTTGTCGCAGACGGCCACCAGCTCGGCCTGGCCGGCGTGCTGGCGCAAGGCCTCGACGTGGTTGGCGAAGATGCGCCCGCAGCCCACGAGCGCGAAGCGGATCGGACGGTCGACGATCGGGAACGGTGCGTGCATGGGGGCGGCGCAAGGGCGGCGCGCGAGCAGCCGGCGATTGTAAGCGGCGCCCCAGCGGCACCGCCTAAAATTGCGGCACTTGCAAAGGCCCTCGATGAGCTCTCCCCTGCCCCCACCGGACACGAATCCGCACGCCATGACCAGCCCGGCCGTCGAGGTCGACGAGAACCAGCTGATCGCCGAGCGACGCGCCAAGCTGGCGGCGATCCGTCGCGCGGGCGTGGCCTTCCCGAACGATTTCCGGCCCACCCAGCGCGCCGCCGACCTGCATCACCGCCACGGCCAGATCCCGAACGAGGAACTGGAGCCGCAGGCGGTGCAGGTGGCCGTGGCCGGGCGCATGATGCTCAAGCGGGTGATGGGCAAGGCCTGCTTCGCCACCTTGCAGGACGGGAGCGGCCGCATCCAGCTCTACGTGACGCAGGACGCGGTGGGCGCCCAGGCGCTGGACACCTTCAAGCACTGGGACCTGGGCGACATCCTGGGCTGCGAGGGCACGCTCTTTCGTACCAAGACCGGCGAGCTGTCGGTCAAGGCCACGCGCGTGCGCCTGCTCACCAAGAGCCTGCGCCCGCTGCCGGACAAGTTCCACGGCATGACGGACCAGGAGCAGAAGTACCGCCAGCGCTACGTCGACCTGATGATGGACGACACGGCGCGCTCGCGCTTCGTCGCGCGCAGCAAGGCGGTGGCGTCGATTCGCGGCTTCATGGTCGAGCACGGCTTCCTGGAGGTCGAGACGCCGATGCTGCACCCCATCCCCGGTGGCGCCAACGCCCGGCCCTTCGTCACCCATCACAACGCGCTGGACCAGCAGATGTTCCTGCGCATTGCACCCGAGCTGTACCTGAAGCGGCTGCTGGTGGGCGGCTTCGAGCGCGTGTTCGAGATCAACCGCAACTTCCGCAACGAAGGCATCTCGGTCCGGCACAACCCCGAGTTCACGATGATGGAGTTCTACGCCGCGTTCTGGACGCACCGCGAGCAGATGGACTTCACCGAGCAGCTGCTGCGCCATGCGGCGCGCCAGGCCACCGGCTCGGCGCGCGTGAGCTACGGCGGGCGCGAGGTGGACCTGGAGCAGCCCTTCGCGCGCCTGTCGGTGCGCCAGTCGCTGGTGCTGCACGCGGGGCTCAGCGAGGCCGAAGCCGGCGACGCGCAACACCTGCACGCGCGGCTGAAGGCGCTCGGCGAGGAGCCGCCCGCGCACTGGACGCTGGCCGAGCTGCAGTTCGGGCTCTTCGAGGCGGCGGTCGAGGCCAAGCTCTGGCAGCCGACCTACATCGTCGACTACCCGGTGGAGGTGTCCCCGCTGGCGCGCGCATCGGACGCCGACCCGACCATCACCGAGCGCTTCGAGCTCTTCATCACCGGGCGCGAGATCGCCAATGGCTTCTCGGAGCTGAACGACGCCGAGGATCAGGCGGCGCGCTTTGCAGCGCAGGCGGCGAACAAGGAGGCCGGCGACGAGGAGGCGATGTACTACGACGCGGACTTCGTGCG
>JADZCL010000124.1 GCA_020851615.1 Rubrivivax sp. | reverse complement strand
TTCTCGAGTGCGGCCTTCTCGCGCAGCAGCGTGTCCTGCTCGTTGATCAGGGCCTGGTCCTTGACGAGGTCGCTCCAGCCGTGCGAGTAGGTCCAGCCGCCGGGGTTGACGTGTTCCAGGCCCTTCATGTAGCGGGCGATGTGCTGCTCCCACATCTCGGCGAACGTGCGGTCCACGGTCGTCGTCTGGTTGGCCTTGGCGAAGAAGAGCGCGCTGAATCCACCGGGCTCGTCCTTCTCGGGCTGTGCCAGCGGCGGCCGGTTGGTCTTCTGGCCCACGAGCAGCTTGTCGTCGTAGAGCTTCTGCACGACCTTGCGCGTCTCCTCCACGAGCTGGGTGCCGTCCTTGATGCCGTTGTCCATCAGCGTCAGGTAGGTCTCGGCAAAGCGCTGCGCATGGCACTGGGTGCAGGTGCCGACCCAGGCGTCCTTGCGGTCCTTGAACCACGGGTGGTCCAGGTTGTCGGCGATGCTCTTGAACGGCAGAAAGCCCCAGCGCACCTTGCGCACCACGTTGTGCGAGTACTGCCCCTTGAACTCGAAGTGGCAGCTCTGGCAGGTCGGCGCGGTCTGCCCGTTCTTGTGGCTCAACTGGTCGGCCAGGCGCAGGTTCCAGTCCCACTGCGCGCCCTGCGTCTGGTAGACGGTGCCGTGCTTGGAGTACATGTACTGCTCGAACTCGTTGTGGTCGACGCCGTTGTGGCAGGTCGCGCAGGCCTCGGGCTTGCGGGCCTCGACCGTCGTGAACTCGTGTCGCGTGTGGCAGTTGTCGCACTTGGTCTGGTTGGTGTGGCACATCGTGCAACTGGCCGCGACCTCGCGCTGCTGCAGCGCAGCCCAGGTCGCCGTCTCGACGTTGGCGGTGTAGTCGACGGCGTGCGAGGGGTGGCCGTTGGCCCACTGCTTCTGCGGCCAGGTCAGGGTGTCGCGCTCGGATTCCGCCTCGGCGAACTGGCGCACGTGGCAGGAGCCGCAGACGCTGCGGTCGGGCATGCGCAGGTCCTTGGCGTGGTTGCCGCCCTTGGCGCCGATGCCCATGTGGCAGTCGGTGCACTGCACCTCAGCCAGTGGCTGGCCCTGCGCCAGCAGGCCTTGCGCGCGCAGGTTCTCCTCGACCTCGACGATGATGGCCTTCTTGTAGGCGCGTGAGTCGGAGTCGGGCAGGCGACGGATCTGGTCGAGGTTGGCGTGCACGCTCTTCTCCCAGGACTTCACCCAGCCGTGGGTGGCGCTGGTGTGGCAGCCCACGCATTGCTCGCGCGTGGCCTGGATATCCAGCGGCGGCGGCTTGTAGAACAGCGTGGGCGCCAGGTACATGTCCATCGGGATCGGCTCCCAGTACTGGGCCAGCTTGCCCTTGCCGAGCTCGGCCTTGTAGCGCTTGGACAGTCGGTCGAAGAGCTCCTTGGGCGACGCATCGCGCGTCAGGTCGAGCGCCTTGAGCTGTTCGTCGGGCACCGTGTCCCAGATCGCGGCCGTGACCGGCAGGTGGCTGCAGACAAGGCCCACGGTGAGGGCGATGAGCCAGAACGTTCTCCTGAGCATCAACATGGGTCCCTCCATGACGGCTGCCTGGGCGGCGCCGCTTCGTCGTGGCGGCGACTCTTGGCCATTTGCGGCCAGGGTCCAAGTACCACAGGCCGTCAAGGTGCTGGTGCCAGCGGCCCCGGCGAGGCGGCGGGGCCCGCGCCGCCCGACGGCACCGACCTGACTACACTGCGCGCCGCGCACGACTGCGCGCCATTGCCCCATCCGGGGTCACCACCGAGGAACCCGCCGCCCATGAACGCTCCACGGACCCCTTTGCGCGATGGTTTGCGAAATCGCTTGCGCAGCCGCCTGCTGGTCGCCGTCCTGCCCATCCTGCTGTTGGCTGGCGGCGCCACTCACGCGCAGACCTTGCGCTGGGCCAGCCAGGGCGACCCGATGACCATGGATCCGCATGCGCAGAACGAGGGCCTGACCAACAGCCTCAACCAGCAGGTCTACGAGCGCCTGGTCGATCGCGATCGCCAGCTCGAGATCGTGCCTGGCCTGGCCACCAGCTGGCAGCAGGTCTCGCCGCTGGTCTGGCGCTTCAAGCTGCGCCCGGGGGTGAAGTTCCACGACGGCGCGGCCTTCAGCGCCGACGATGTCGTCTTCTCGGTCAAGCGGGCGCAGGAGCCGACCTCGCAGTTCGCGACCTACGCCAACGCCCTGGGTGAGCCGGTCAAGCTCGACGAGCTGACGGTCGAGTTCCGCCTGAAGACGGTGAATCCGGTGTTCCTGCAGCACCTGGACCTGATCGTCATCATGAACAAGGCCTGGTGCGAGGCCAACCGCGTCACGCGGCCTCAGGACTACAAGAACAAGGAGGAGACCTTTGCCGCCACGCGCGCCAACGGCACCGGCCCCTATGTGCTGACGTCGCGTGCGCCCGGCATCAAGACCACCTACCGGCGCAACGCCAACTGGTGGAACCGGCATGAGGGCAACGTGCAGGAGATCGTCTACACCCCGGTGGCCAACGACGCCACGCGGCTGGCGGCGCTGATCTCCGGCGAGCTCGACTTCGTCCACGATCCGGCCCCGCGCGACATCACCCGCCTGCGCAGCGTGCCCGGCGTGAAGGTGATCGACGGGCCCGAGAACCGCGTCATCTTCATCGGCATGGACCAGGCGCGCGACAAGCTGCTGCACGGCAAGGTCGCGGGCGACCGCAACCCCTTCAAGGACCTGCGCGTGCGGCGTGCGCTCTACCAGGCCATCGACATCCAGACGCTGAAGACCAAGCTGATGAACGGCCTGTCGGCGCCCACCGGCGGCATGACGCCCTCGCCGCTGGCGGCCTTCAACGACCCCGCGCTCGAGTCCCGACTGCCGCTGGACCTGGCTGCGGCACGCAAGTCCATGGCCGATGCAGGCTACGCCGACGGCTTCGAGGTCACGCTGGACTGCCCGAACAACCGCTACGTCAACGACGAGGAGATCTGCCTGGCGCTGGCCGCGATGTGGGCGCAGATCAAGGTCAAGGTCAAGGTCAACGCGATGCCGCGCACGCTGTACTTCCCGCGCCTGGAGAAGCTCGACACCAGCCTGTACATGCTCGGCTGGGGCGGCGCCGTGACCGACGCCGAGACCACGCTCACCCCGGTCATGCGCAACCGTGGCGAGAAGGGCGTGGGCCTCTACAACTACGGCGACAGCCGCAACGACAAGTTCGACGCGCTGGCTGCCCAATCCAGCCTCGAGGCCGACCCGAAGAAGCGCGAGCAACTCATTCGCGCCGCGCTCACGGAGTGGAAGGAGCAGATCCACACCATCCCGCTGCACCGCCAGGTCATCCCCTGGGCCGCACGCAGCAACGTCGATGTCGTGCACCGTGCAGACAACTACGTCGTCATGCAGTGGATCAACGTGGCTGCCCGGTGAGTGTGCGGGCCGGCGGCAGGGCCTTGCACACCTCGCGCAGTGGCCGGAACTCCCGGCCGGCGTGACGGCGCAGTTGCTGGGACATAAGCTGAGCGCGTCCTCCGGGAACGCTATCCTCTCGCGGGTTGTGCCCCAGCAGCGCGATCAAAGGACCGGTCCATGAGCCTTGCACGCGCCCAACGCAAGCCCACAGGGTTGGGCCGCCGTTGTACCCAAGCGGCTTTGCTGCTTGCTCTGCAGCTGGGCCTCGCTGAGTTCGCGATGGCCCTGGGGCCCAGCGAACTCAGGCGCCTGGAGGACCTGGAGCGCGCCCATGAGCAGCAGCGGGAATTCGACCGTCAGGCCGCCGAACGACAGAACGCGCAGATGCGCCGCGATGCTGAACTTCATGAGGCGCAGGTGCACAAGCTGCGCGAGCTGCGCCAGCGGCTTGAGCGGTGCGGCAGCTGTGCCGAGCGCGCGGCCCTGCAGGCGGAACTGGAGCGCATCGAAGCCCAGCACGCAGAGGCGATTCGCATCTACTGCGCCAGCGCCGATCAATGGCGCCAGCAAGGAACGGCCGCCGCCGGACTGATTGGCGGCCTGATCCACGGCAGCCCCCTGTGCCAGCTCAGGCGGCAGGAGGCGCGCCAGCAGCTGGTCGACCAGGCGCGCAGCGGCAAGCCCGAGGATGCGCACCGGCTCGCACTGTGGACGATCAAGGAAGAGCAGGATGTGCGCCAGGGCTGCAAGCAGCTGGAGGCCGGTGTGAGCCAGGGCCACGGCGTCTTCATGCGCGACTA
>JADZCL010000123.1 GCA_020851615.1 Rubrivivax sp. | reverse complement strand
TCGAGGTTCTTCCTCACATCGGCGCGCAGGGCCGAGACCGTGGCGTCCTTGATGCCCAGGGACTTGGCAAAGGCATCGTCGACCGCCGGCAGGTGCTGCGCTTCGATCTTCTTCATCGTGACGAGGAAATCGGCCTCCTTGCCCGCGACGTCCTGGCCGTGGTAGTCGGCCGGGAACTGCAGCGGGAAGGTCTTGCTCTGGCCGACCTTCATGCCGCGCACGGCCTTGTCGAACTGCTCGAGCATGCGGCCTTCGCCGACGCCGAACTGGAAGTCCTCGGCCTTGCCGCCAGCGAATGGCTCGCCGTCGATCTTGCCCTCGAAGTCGATCGTCACTCGGTCCGACTCGGCCGCCTCCTCGCCGGCGGCGCGCAAGCCGAAGCTGCGGCGCTGCTTGCGCAGGATCTCGATGGTGCGGTCAATCGCCTCCTCGGTGACCTCGGCGCTGATCCGCTCGACCTCGACGCCTGTCAGATCCCCGATGCTCACCTCCGGGTAGACCTCGAAGACAGCGTCGAAAGCGAACTGCCCTTCGGGGGCCTCTTCCTTCTGGGTGATGCGCGGCGCCCCGGCCACGCGCAACTTGGCTTCGGTGGCCGCGTCGGCGAAGGCCCGGCCGACCTTGTCGTTGACCACCTCGTATTGCACCGAGTAGCCGTAGCGCTGCGTGACCACCGCCATCGGCACCTTGCCGGGACGAAAGCCGTCGGCGCGCACGGTGCGCGCAAGGTGGCGCAGGCGGCTCTCGACCTCGTGAGAGATCTCGCCCGCGGGCAGCGACAGCGTGATGCGACGTTCCAGGTTCTCGAGGGTTTCGACGTTGACGGCCATGATGTACGAGAGGGACTAGTGGAGGGTGGTGCGCGGGGCCGGACTCGAACCGGCACGCCGGTGAAGGCGTCAGGACCTAAACCTGGTGCGTCTACCAATTTCGCCACCCGCGCAATGGGTGGAACCGAAGTGGCCTGGTCAGGGCAATCGGCGACGGAGTGCCTGGCGGCCTCGGGCCGCAAGGCGTCAAGCGTGCGTCGGGAGGAGCAGTCGGCAAGATGGCAGCCAAGCCACCGTCGTGGTAAACGGGCCATTTTAGCGCGTCGGCGACAATGCGCTCGTGGGCGTCGATCACTACGAGAACTTCCCCGTCGCGTCGATGTTGTGTCCGCCGGCCTTGCGTCCGGCGGTGGCAGCGATCTACGGCTTTGCCCGCACGGCAGACGACATTGCCGACGAGGGCGACGCCCTGCCGGCCCAGCGTCTGCACATGCTGGCTGCCTATCGCGCCGAACTCGACGCCTTGCTGGAGGGTCGTGCAGGCAGCAGCAACTGGTCGCAGGTCTTCCAGCCCCTGGCACGCGCCCAGCAGCGCCACGCCTTGCCTGGGTCACTGCTGCACGATCTGCTCGACGCGTTCGAGCAGGACGTGCGCAATCCGCCCTACCCGGACCGAGCCGCGCTGCTGGAATACTGCCGACGCTCGGCCAACCCGGTCGGACGGCTGCTGCTGCACCTGTATGGCATCGATGGGGAGCAAGACCGGGCGCGCTCGGACGCCATCTGCACCGCGTTGCAGCTCATCAATTTCTGGCAGGACCTCGGCCGCGACCAGCAACGCGGGCGCAATTACCTGCCGCACGCCGACCTGGCCCGCCATGGCGTGTCGCTGCCCGGCCTGACCCCCTTGCACGACCAGCCCGCACTGCGTACGTGCGTGCGTGAACTCTGCGCCTGGGCTGTAGAGCTCATGCATGAGGGCGCGCCGCTGGCGGCACGCGTTCCCGGCCGCGCCGGCCTGGAATTGCGCCTGGTGGTGCAGGGCGGCCTGCGCATCGTCGAGAAGATCGCCGAGCTGGGGCACGATACGCTGCGCAATCGCCCCACGCTGCGCAAGGCCGACGCCCCGTTGTTGATGTGGCGGGCGTTGCGGATGAACGCGCGGGGTATGGCGTGACGCCCGAGGCCTACGTCCAGCAGAAGACCGCACGCAGCGGCTCGTCGTTCTACTACGCCTTCCTGTTCCTGCCCCCCGAGCGCCGGGCCGCGATCACGGCCTACTACGCCTTCTGCCGCGAGGTGGACGATGTCGTCGACGAGATCGGTGATCCGGGTGTGGCCGCGGCGCGGCTGCAGTGGTGGCGAACGGAAGTCAGCGCGCTCTTCGAGGGCACGCCGACGCACCCGGTGGCGCAGGCGCTGCGCCCACACCTGCAGTCCTACGGCATCCAGCCCAAGCACCTGAGCGCGGTCATCGATGGCTGCCAGATCGACCTCGACCAATCCCGCTTCCTCGACTTCGCCGGGCTCGCCCGGTACTGCGAGCTGGTCGCTGGCGTCGTCGGCGAGGTGGCTGCGCGCATCTTCGGCCACCGCGTGGATTCCACGCTGCAGTACGCGCACCGCCTGGGCCTGGCGATGCAACTCACCAACATCATCCGCGATGTCGGCGAGGACGCACGGCGCGGGCGCATCTATCTGCCACTCTCGGAGCTGCAGGCGCATGGCGTGAAGGCCAGCGAGATCCTGCAGCGCGAAGCGCCCTGGGGTTACAGCGAGCGCTTCTCGGCGCTGATGCGCATGCAGGCCGCTCGCGCGCACGCCACCTACGACGAGGCGCTGGCGCTGCTGCCCGAGGCCGACCGCCAGGCCCAGCTCCCGGGCTTGATGATGGCCGCCATCTACCGCACCCTCCTGCGCGAGATCGAGGCCCAGGGCTTCCAGGTGCTGCACCAGCGCACCTCGCTGACACCGGTACGCAAGCTGTGGATCGCCGCGCGTACGCGTTGGCGCGAGCGATGACCGCGGCACGGCCGGGCAACGCAGCGTCTGCGCGCAGACAACGGATGGCCGTCGTCGGAGGGGGTTGGGCCGGGCTTAGCGCCGCAGTCCATGCCACGGCCGCCGGCCTTGATGTGACCGTCTTCGAGATGGCCCGCCAATGGGGCGGCCGCGCACGCAGCCGTGCCGACGACGGACTCGACAACGGGCAGCACATCCTGCTGGGCGCCTGCAGCGCCACGCTGGCCCTGATGCGGCGCGTCGGCGTCGACCCCGAACAGGCACTGCTGCGCCAGCCGCTGGCCCTGTGCCGACCCGACGGCCGCGGCCTGCGCCTGTCCAGCGGCCCCGCGGCATGGGCCTTCACCCACGCCGTACTGCGCTGCACGGCCTGGACGCTCCCCGAGCGCCTGCGCCTGCTCGCACGCTGCGCACGCTGGCTTGCCGCGGGCCTGCGCAGCGAGCCCGATCGCAGCGTGCAGGCCTTGTGCGACGGGCTGCCGCAGGCCGTGCGACAACTGCTGATCGACCCACTGTGTGTGGCCGCCCTCAACACGCCCGTGGACGAAGCCAGTGCGGCGGTCTTTCTCCGTGTCCTGCGCGATGGCCTCTTCGGCGGCCCCGGTGCGAGCGACCTGCTGTTGCCGCGGCGCCCGCTGCAGGAGCTGCTTCCCGCACCCGCAACCCGCTGGCTGGACCAGCATGGCACAACGCTGCACGCCGGACAGCGGGTGATGGAGATCGTGGCGACGCCGTCAGGCTTCGCCGTGGACGGCGTGGCCTTCGATGGCGTCGTACTCGCCTGCCCTGCGGGCGAGGCGGCGCGGCTGGTGCAGGACCTGGCCCCGCAGTGGTCGGCACAGGCGAAGGCCCTGCGCTTCGAGCCCATCGTGACTGTCCATGTACAGGCTGCGGGCTTGCAGCCGCTGCCATTGCCGATGCTGGCCCTGCAGGAGAGCGACGAGGCGCCCGCACAGTACGTGTTCGACCACGGCCGCCTCGGCGGCCCACCGGGGCGCCTGGCCTTCGTCATCAGCGGGGCAGGCGCCTGGGTCGAGCGTGGACTGGCAGCCACGACCGCTGCCGTCCTGGCCCAGGCGGCCGGTGAACTGGGCCGCTTCGGGTGGCAGGCCGGCCACACAAAGGTGCTGGCCACGATCGCCGAACGCCGCGCCACCTTCCGCAGCACGCCCGGGCTGCAGCGCCCGCGCGCGCTCATCGTCCCGGGGTTGTTCGCTGCAGGCGACTACGTGGACGGCCCGTATCCGGCAACGCTCGAGGGCGCCGTGCGCGCCGGTGCATTCGCGGCAGCAGCCTGCACTACCGCCATGCAAAATACCGTTTCACCTCCGCGCACGATGCCATGAGCAGCCGCAACCCGAACACGCCGACCGTCCAGGTGCTCGAGCGCGTGTTCGCGATCCTGGACATGCTGGCTGCACATGCCGATCCGCTGCCCTTGAAGGAGATCAGCGAGCGCACCGGCTTGCACCCGTCGACCACCCATCGCATCCTCAACGATCTGGTCGTCGGGCGGCTCGTCGACCGCCCACACGCGGGCAGCTACCGCCTGGGCATGCGCCTGCTGGAACTTGGCAATCTCGTCAAGGCGCGGCTGGACGTGCGCGAGGCCGCGATGGGGCCCATGCGCGAGCTGCACAAGCTCACGCACCAGCCCGTCAACCTGTCGATGCGCCAGGGCGACGAGATCGTCTACGTCGAGCGCACCTACAGCGAACGCTCGGGCATGCAGGTCGTGCGCGCGGTTGGCGGGCGTGCTCCCTTGCACCTGACTTCGGTCGGCAAGCTCTTTCTTGCCCAAGACGACCCGCAGCGCGTGCGCGCCTACGCCACACGGACCGGGCTGGCCGGCCACACCCGCAACAGCATCACCGAACTGGGGCGCCTCGAGCGCGAGCTCAACCAGGTGCGCAAGACGGGGGTGGCACGCGACGACGAGGAACTGGAACTCGGCGTCCGCTGCATGGCCGCGGGCATCTTCGATGATCAGCGACAACTGGTCGCAGGTCTGTCGGTATCGGCACCGACCGATCGTCTCGAGGAAGGCTGGCTCGAGAAGCTGCGGGCTACCGCCGCGCGGATCTCGACCGCGCTGGGCTACCGGGCGGGTTGACGTGCACGCCGCGGTCTGCGGGACGCCTCTGTCCGCGCTCAGCGCAGACGCAGTTCGGTCTGCTGCACAAGCCAGTGACGGATGCGCTCGGCGTCACCGATGCGCGAGTACTTGCCCGCCGAATCAAGCAGCACCATGATCAGCTTGCGGCCCGCGAGCTGGGCCTGCATCACCAGGCAACGACCTGCCTCGGCGATGTAGCCCGTCTTCTGCAGACCGATGT
>JADZCL010000122.1 GCA_020851615.1 Rubrivivax sp. | reverse complement strand
ATGGCTGCTTGCCGATGCGATCAGTGGCTCGCCTGCAGCCGCTTGCTGCCGTGGTTGCTCATCAGCTTGTCAGTCAGTGCGATGCCGATTGCCGAGAGGATGAAGACGCAGTGGATGATCGTCTGCCACATCACGCTGGCCGTCGTGGCCTTGCTGCAGGCGATGCGCGCGCCAAGCGCGGCGGTGTCACACAGCGGCAGGCCAAGCTGCCCGGCTTCGATGAAGGTCTTGAGCAGGTGGATCGACGAGATGCCGATGATTGCCATCGCGAGCTTGACCTTGAGCACACTCGCGTTGACGTGGCTGAGCCACTCTGGCTGGTCCGGGTGGCCCTGCAGGCCCAGGCGCGAAACGAAGGTCTCATAGCCGCCGACGATGACCATCACGAGTAGGTTGGAGATCATCACGACGTCGATCAGGCCCAGCACGATCAGCATCACGCCTTGCTCGTTGAGCGTATCGACGTCGGTGATCAGATGCCACAGCTCGGCGAGGAAAAGGTAGACGTAGACGCCCTGCGCGACGATCAGGCCGAGGTACAGCGGCAACTGCAACCAGCGCGAGAAGAAGATCAGGTTCGGCAGGGGCTTGAGCTTGTGGGTCGGCATGATCCGCGTGCAAGGGAAATGGCGGACAAGCTTAGCAGGCCGTTTTGGGCGCTCCACAAAGGGCCTGCCGCAGCCTTGGCGCTTGCGCGAAAAGCTCCATCAGCGGGCCGCGCACCTGGGCACGCGACTGCCTGCAGCGCGCCAGGTGCTCCGCTCAGGCGGCCAGGTCGCCCGCGCTGGGCATTGCGTCTGCCGTCCCGGGCGCGTGCCCCGTTGCCGCTACGGAAGGTGGAACACCTTCTTCAGGAATGCCAGTGCGGCCTGCGCTGCCTGCTCACGGGCCTGCGTGCTGCCTTCGACGGTGGCACCCATGGCACGGCAGGCCTTGAGCGTGTTGCCGTATGCGGTGCCTTCCAGGCGCGTGCCTGTTCCGCGGTCGTAGGCGTACAGGGTGTCGATATCGATCTCCAAGGGGCAGTCCGGCGTGGTGCGCGAGGCGTTGCGCAACGTGTGGCGGCGCTGGTCGTCCGTGTCGAACTTGTGCCGTGCGCCGGCAAGCGTGACGAACTCCACCGGCGTGCCCGCCTTGGCGATCTTGTCGGCGTAGTCCAGGCAGGCGGCAATCGGTGCGTAGTCGTCGGCATCGCCATGGATGAAGAGCATGGGTGCCGCGGCGAACACGCCAGGCTTGACCACCAGCCGGAACACGCCCGCACAACCACCCGCATAGGTGGGGATGACGGCGGCGTAGCGCAGGCCGTCGGGCAGCCGCTGGGCGGCGAGGATGCGCGTCACATTGGCGCGCAGCGCTGCGGTGCCACCGCGCGAGAAACCCATCAGCGCGATGCGCTGGGCGTCCACGCGCGGGTGCGTGGCCAACAGCCGGAGCGCGGCGAAGACATCGGCCACGTCGGCGGCGAAGGGCACGGCGGACTGATCCTCGGCCGTGCTCTGCACGCCGCGCGGGCCGAACATGTCGAGCGAGAAGACCGCCATGCCCGCGGCATTGAACTGTTTGGGCCAGTAGTCCAGCATGGCGTCGTAGATGCCGCCCGAACCGTGCACCAGCACCACCGCGGGCAGCTTGGTGCCTGCGCCCGGCGGCAGGAACAAGTGACCACGGATGTTGACCGCCTCGCCGCCGCCCTTCATCAACTCAGGCAGGTTCTTGGGGGTCGTGCTGGCGAAGGCGTAGACGCCATTGCCTGGGCCGGAGAGGAAATTGCTCACCACCTCCTCGCCCACCGCATGGCCGGCGGCCAGGACGGCAAGCAACGCGCCCGCCAGACAACGCACAAGGGAGGTCGCATATGGACTGCGGGGCATCATGGGCTGCTCGCTCCGTGGCATTGGTGCCGATCCGCGATGCTAAACCTCGCGATGACGATGTCCAGTGCCCGCGACTGACTGCGGGCCGCGTGATGCCTCAGGTGCGCCGCGTTCGATGTGCCCTTTATTGACACTGTCGTCGGGCGCTGAGTAGGGCCCGGCTTCGCCAGGCGCTGCCGACAGCCGGCGGTGTGCGGCGCGCCACAATCATGGCCACTGTGTCACCCCGATCTCCCGTGCTGACTCCGGCGATGGCTCGCCTGCTCGAGCGCATCGGCCGCGCCCGCCGCACACCGCTGCACCATCTGCCGCCCCTCGCGGCACGCGCGGCCTATGAGCGCGCCGCCGAGGTGTTGGACTTTCCGCGTGCACCGCTGGCCCGTGTGCAGGAGATCGACCTGCCCGGCGGCGATGGACGCCCGCGTGCGGCGCGGCTGTACGCCGCTTCATCGGCGCGCCTGCCGGTGCTGCTTTACTTTCATGGCGGCGGCTTCGTGATCGGTGGACTCGAGACGCACGACAGCCTGTGTCGTCAACTTGCATTGCGCAGCGGCTGCGCCGTGGTGGCGCTGAACTATCGGCTGGCGCCCGAGCATCCCTTCCCGGCGGCGGTCGACGACAGCTGGGCCGCCTTGCACCACCTTGTCCGGCATGCTGCGGAACTGGGCCTGGACGGCACGCGCCTGGCAGTGGGCGGCGACAGCGCAGGTGGCACCCT
>JADZCL010000121.1 GCA_020851615.1 Rubrivivax sp. | reverse complement strand
GCGGTGTCCAGCAGCTCGCGCTCGGCCAGCAACTGGGTGATCACGCGCTGCTGCTGCGCGGCCTGCAGGCGGGCAATGGCGGCTTGCTCGGCGTCGATTGCCGCGCGGTCGGGTGCGACAGCGAAGATGTGGCGTACCAGGGCCTCGCGGCGATGGCGTATGTCGTCCCAGTTGGACGACAGGTCGTGCAGGAACGGCGCCTCCAACGCCTCCCAGCGCGTGCGTTGCCCGGGCGTGAGCGCCAGATAGTCCGGCAGGTGCACGGCTGGCGCCGGGGGCGGCGCCACGCGGGCAGGGCGCAGCACGAGCGCCGCAAGAATGCCCAGGTTGAGCGCCAGCGAGACGGCCAGCAGGGTGCGGATCCAGGTGGGGTGTTTCATGGCGGATTCCTTGGCAGTCGGCAAATCTCGGTCGCGGCGCACAGCCCGCCCGGCGGCACGGGGTCGAACACGCGCGCCATGGCGGGGCCGGCGGTTGGGATCGCTGCCCCCGTGCCCAGCAGCAGTCCGCCCAGCCACAGGCCCGAGGCCAGGGCCGCGCCAGCCGCCAGGCCCGTGGGCATCCAGCCCAGAAGGTTCCAGCCGGCACGCCAGGGCTTGGCGGCGCGCGGTGGCCGCCGGTCGCGCAGGCGCTCCTGCAGCTGCCCTGCGAGGTCGAAGCCCAGCGTGGGCGATGGCAGGGCGAGCAGTTCCTGGCGCAGCGCCCGCAGCGCATCGAGCTGCCCGCGGCAGACGGGGCAGGCCCGCAGGTGGCGCTGCAGCGCAGCCTGCCGCCGGGGGGACAGCGCGTGGTCGACCAGGGCTGAAAGATCTTCGGTGCGATGACAGGGCATGGTGGCTCCTTGCGGTCAGCGTGGCATGTGCTGCAGCAGCCCGGCGCGCGCGCGGGCAATGCGGGATTTGACGGTGCCCAGGCCGATGCCCAGCACCTGGGCAATGTCCTCGTAGGGCATGTCCTCGACGTCGCGCAACAGCAGGATCTCACGGTGCTCCACCGACAGCCGCGCCAGCGCGCGCTCCAGCTCCGCGATGCGCTGGCGCGCCTGCAGCATGGCCTCGGGCGTGGGCGTATCCGCCGGTACCTGCTCATGCAGCGCGTCGTCCAGCGCCACGAAGTCCACGTGCCGCGCGCGACGCAGCCGGTCCAGTGCCTGGTTGCGCGCGATGCGGAACAGCCACGTGGACAGCTGCGCCTGCGGGCGCCAGCTGGGCAGTGCCTGGTAGGCGCTCAGAAAGGTTTCCTGGGTCAATTCGCGCGCATCCTCCTGTGACTGAGTCATGCGCACCAGAAAGCGGTAGATGCGATCCTGGTAACGCGTCACCAGCTCAGAGAACGCCGCAACCTCCCCGCGCTGGGCGCGGGCAATGCAGTCGGCTTCATCGGGCTGGCTCAAGGAGGGCATCGCCAGTGTCAACGCGCGGGGCGCGTAAAAGTTCCATCTTCGTGCAAGCCCTGGCTCTTGCCACGAACCTCATCAAGCAAGCATGCGGGCCCGGGAGTTCCTGCCGCGTGCAGCAGCACAGGCAGTGGTGCGTCGCCCGGTGCCGGGTACAGGAGACCGGATGAACACCCGATGAACAGCAAGTTCAGCATCGGTTCACCCAAGGTTTTTCAGAATCACCGGTATCCACCGTGCGTATGCAACAAAGGAGTCGCCAATGAAACGGAATCGATACTTCGGGTCGCAGCTGGCCCCCCTGGTGCTGGCCGTCGCGGCGCTGCCGGCGGTGGCATCCACCGACTGTGACGCCCCGGCCTCGCGATGGCAGTCGCGCGAAGCGGTGCGCCAGATGGCGGCGCAGCAGGGTTGGCAGGTCGAGCGCCTGAAGATCGACGACGGCTGCTACGAAATCCGTGGCACCGACGCCCAGGGCCGGCGCTTCAAGGCCAAGCTCGATCCCGAAACTCTGCAGGTGCTGAAGATCAAGTCGCGCGAGCGCGATGACCATCACAAAGACCGGGAGCGCGAACGCCGGCGCGGCCGCACGCCGCAGGATGCGGGCACTGCCCCTTCCTCACCCATCTTTACCCCGGGCAGCGTGCCGCGCGGCCAGGTGCAATGAATCGCCTCCCCTCTTTCCAGGAGAACCCTATGTCCAAACCCCTGATCACCGCCATTGCCGCAGCCTGCGCGCTTGCCGTGCCCGCCCTCGTCCAGGCGCGCGAAGTCACCATCGCCACCCAGCTCAAGAACTACGGCGGCGACGGCGCCTACCTGGCGGTCTACCTGACCGATGCCAAGGGCGCCTACGCCGGTACGCTCTGGGTCGCCGGCGGCAAGGCCAAGTACTACAAGCACCTGGCAGACTGGAACCGCCTGTCGGCCGGTGACGCCAAGCGCCTGCAGGGCGTGACCGGCGCCAGCGTCGGCGCGGGCCGCACGCTCAAGGTGACGGCCGATCTGGCCGACGCGTTGATCGACGCCGGCTACGAGATCCGCATCGACGCCGCCGTGGAGGACATGCGCGACAGCCCCTCCGAGCTGCGGCTGCCCCTGACGGCGGCGGGCGCCGGCAAGGCGCAGGCGGGCAAGCAGTACATCCAGTCGGCCAGCTTCCAGCTGAAGTGAGGAGCAGGGCATGAACTGGAAAGCCGTCCACCGATGGCTGGGCCTGAGCCTGGGCACGGTAGCCCTGGTGCTGGGCCTGTCCGGTGCCCTGCTGGCCCTGGATCCGGTGCGACAGGCCTGGCAGGCGCCGACAGCACCGGCCGACCTGCCGGTGGCCACGCTGGTGCAACAGGTGCA
This sequence comes from Rubrivivax sp., assembly GCA_020851615.1. Lineage (GTDB taxonomy): Bacteria > Pseudomonadota > Gammaproteobacteria > Burkholderiales > Burkholderiaceae_C > Rubrivivax. Next base: position 1,402 of record JADZCL010000121.1, on the reverse strand, counting down.
GCAGGTGATGCCCGGCGTCGAGGAAATCCGTCGCCTGCCCTCGGGCGCCGTCGCCGCCTTCGGCTTCGACGGCGACCAAGCGCAGGCGCGTTACGTCGATGCAAGCAGCGGTCAGCTGCTTGGCAACTACCAGCCGTCGACCATGCCGCGCTGGGTCAAGAACCTGCACCGCGCGCTGCTGCTGGGCGATGGCGGGCGCTGGGGAGCGGCGGCCACCGCGCTGGCCATGGCGCTGCTCTCGATCTCGGGCCTGGTGCTACTGCTGCGCCGCATGGGCGGCTGGCGCCATGTGGCAGGCCGGGTGCGTGGCACGCTGGCGCAGCGCCTGCACGTGCTGGCGGGCCGGGTGGTCGTGGCCCTGCTGCTGCTGTCCTCGATCACGGCGCTCGCCATGAGCGCCTCGACCCTCGGCCTGCTCGAGCTGGAAGCCGGGCCCGAGCCCGACGTTGTTTCCAGCGCCGGCACGGGGGCCGACCTGGCGCCGGCGCAGCTGCCGTTGCTGCGCGACCTTGGCGTTGGCGAGCTGCGCCGCGTCAACCTCCCCGATGCGGCAGACCCCACCGACACCTGGCAGGTGGCGACCACGCGCGGCCAGGGCTGGATCGACCGCCGCAGCGGAGATACCTTGGCCTGGCAGGAGGCGACGCTGGCGCAGCGGCTGAACGACTGGGCCCGCGTGCTGCACACCGGCGAGAGCGCCTGGCCGTGGGCCGTGGTGATGGGCCTGTCGGGCCTCTGCGTGCTGCTGTTCTGGGCGAGCGGCGTGCTCATCTGGTGGCAGGGGCGCCGCAACGCGGTGCACATCGCCGACAACTCCCGCCTGCAGCAGGCCGAGGTGCTGATCTTCGTCGCCAGCGAGGGCGGCAGTACCTGGGGCTTCGCCCAGGCTTTGCATGCCGCGCTGGTACGCGCCGGGCGGCGCGTGCACAGCAGCGCGCTGGAGCACTTCCAGATCGCGCCCACGGCGCAGCAGGTCTTCATCCTGGCGGCCACGCACGGCGACGGCCAGCCGCCGACGCATGCGCGCCATGCGCTGGAGCGCATTGCCGCGCAGGGCGGCAGCGGCGTGCCGGTGACGGTGCTGGGCTTTGGCGACCGCCAGTACCCGGCCTTCGGCGCCTTTGCCCAGGCGCTTGACGAGGCGCTGCGCGCGAAGGGCCATCCGACCTTGCTGCCGCTGGAAACCATCCACCAGCAGTCGGCGCAGCAGTTCGCCCGCTGGGGCGAGGCACTGGCGCAGGCCCTGGGCCAGCCGCTGGCGCTCGATTACCGGCCCCGTCTGCCCGCCACCACCGCGCTGACGCTCGTCGAGCGGCGCGACTACCCCGGCCAGGCCGATCGGCCCACGGCCATCCTGCGCTTTGCCTGGCCGCGCCAGCCGTGGTTTGCGCGTCTGCTCGGC